>NZ_LJHZ01000019.1:0-187575 GCF_001296055.1 Novosphingobium sp. AAP93 | reverse complement strand
CGAGCGAAGTCGAGACACCACATACCGCGCTTGGTGTCTCGACTTCGCTCGACACGAACGGATCAGGAACCTCTCACCAAAACCTCAACCGAGGCTTGATTCTTTGCCACAGAGAGTTTGATGCGGCCGACGCATGTGATCCAGCAAGGCGAGCACTTGGTCGATTGTCAAAAACGATGCCCAAGAACTTTTTCGTCGACAAGCCGAAAGCTTCTGGCACTTCGATTAATGCTGATCCAGTGCGTTGCAAAACTCTATCGACAAAAAATTCGATAGATTGGCCACCTGCACCCCAAATGACAAGATGATCTTCGGAATGCTCAACCTCGACCAGCTGATTATCTGGATCGGGCGCCCGGATACGCATCGTTACTGTCGACATGCTGGGGACTTTGACCTCGTCCGCCCACGGCTCAAGCCAGAGCAGCAGCTCACAAGGTCCGCAATTGGACAAGCCCCAATGCCAATCTGTTGCATCAGGCATAAAGCCTTTCCGCGCCCCCTTAAAGCAACGCCTCGATATCCGCTGCCAGCTTCTCCGGCTTGTCGGTGGGCGCATAGCGGCGCACGACCTTGCCGTCGCGGCCGATCAGGAACTTGGTGAAGTTCCACTTGATGCCCTTGGTGCCGAGCACGCCGGGCGCCTCGGCCTTGAGCCATTGGTAGAGCGGATCGGCGCCGTCGCCGTTGACTTCGATCTTGGCCATGAGCGGGAAACTCACGCCGAAGTTGACCTTGCAGAAGCTCTCGATCTCGTCCGCCGTGCCGGGCTCCTGCCCGCCGAACTGGTTGCAGGGGAAGGCCAGCACTTCAAAGCCGCGCTCCCCGTACTTCTTCCACAGCGCTTCCAGCCCGTCATACTGCGGAGTGAAGCCGCACTTGGAGGCCGTGTTGACGACAAGCAGCACCTTGCCCGCCTTGTCGGCGAGGCTGAGGTCCTTGCCGCCGGGCATCTTGACGGTGAAATCGGCAATGGTCTGCGGGCTGGTCATGCGTCGTGCTCCCCTGATGTGCTTTGCCTGCAGGCTGGCACGGCGGGGCGCGGGGATCAAGGGCTGCACTGATTGCCCCTTCACCACCGCCTGTGGCGGCGGTCCCCCTCCCCGTTTGGGCTACGCCAAAACAGGGAGGATCAGGAATGTCCTCTCCATTTTCCCCTGAGCTTGTCGAAGGGGCAAATGGGGAGGTGGCAGCGCGCAGCGCTGACGGAGGGGCAATTAAGCCAGCAGTCCCTCATGCAACCGAACCACGCGGTCCATGCGCAGCGCGAGGCGCTCGTTGTGTGTGGCCACAAGCGCGGAACTGCCTTCCCCGCGCACCAGCTTGAGGAACTCTTCGAGCACCTTGTCGGCGGTCGCCTCATCAAGATTGCCGGTGGGTTCGTCCGCCAGCACGAGGCCGGGGCGGTTCGCCAAGGCGCGCGCCACAGCGACGCGCTGCTGTTCGCCGCCGGACAGCTGGCTTGGTCGGTGCGACAGGCGGTGCGCAAGGCCGAGCGCTGTCAGCAACTCTTCCGCCCTCGCCTTGGCCTCGGCAGCCGGCTTGCCCGCGACAAGCTGCGGCAACACGACGTTCTCGGTCGCGTTGAAATCGGGCAGCAGGTGGTGGAACTGGTAGACAAAACCAAGGTGATCGCGCCGAAGCGTTGTGCGCGCGTCCGCCGAGAGCGCGCTGGCTTCCAAGCCCGCGATCTCGATCCGGCCGGTAAAGCCGCCTTCCAGCAGCCCGACCGCTTGCAACATCGTCGACTTGCCCGAACCCGAAGGGCCCAGCAGCGCGACGATCTCGCCGGGCCGGATTTCCAGATCGATGCCGCGCAGGACTTCGATGGTCTCACCGCCCTGGCTGAAGCTGCGGCGGAGGTCCGCAAGGCGAACGAACGGCTCACTCATAGCGCAGCACCTGCACGGGATCAGTGCTCGCCGCAGTCAGCGCAGGATAAAGCGTCGCAAGGAAGCTGAGGACAAGCGCCATCACGCAGATCACCGTGATCTCGACCGGATCGCTGCGGCTCGGCAGTTCGGTGAGGAAGCGTATCTGCGGGTCCCATAGCGGCTGGCCGGTGATGTACTGAACGCCGTCCACGACATTCTGGCGGAAGTAGAGGAACACAAGGCCCAGCCCTAGCCCGACCGCCGTCCCCAGCGCGCCGATAACGAAACCGATGGTCACGAAGACTTTGAGCAGGCTTTTCCGCGTCGCTCCCATCGTCCTGAGGATCGCGATATCGCGCGTCTTGGCGCGAACGAGCATGATCAGCGACGAAAGGATGTTGAACACCGCCACCAGCACGATGATCGAAAGCACCACGAACATCGCCACGCGCTCGACCGCCAGCGCTTCGAACAGGCTGGCGTTGATCGTCTTCCAGTCGGTCACCTGCGCCCGCCCCAGCAGCGCCTGCTTGATCGGCGCGAGCGTCTGGGCGGCGGTATCAGCGTTGGTCGTCGTCACCTCGATCATGCCGATCGTGTCGCCCGTCAGCAGCAGCGTCTGCGCATCGGCGATGGGCATGACGACATAGGCGTTGTCGTAATCATAGACCCCGATCTCGAAGATTGCGGCAACCTTGTAGCCGATCTGGCGCGGCACGGTGCCGAACGGGGTCGAGCGGCCCTGCGGGTTGATGATCGTGATCGTATCGCCAAGCTGCGCGCCAAGGCTCTCTGCAAGCCGCGAGCCGATCGCCACGTTTGTCGAGCCGGGGCGCAAGTCCGCGAAATTGCCGACGAGGCGCTTGGCGGAGAGGCGTTGTAGGTCCGCGTTCGTATTCCCGCGCACGAGGATCGCCTCGACCCGGCCATTGAACGTCGCCAGCAGCGGCTGTTCGATCAGCGGGCTTGCGCGCGTCACGCCGGGCGTTGCCTCGACGCGCTTCAGGATATCCTGCCAGTCATCGAGCCGGCCGCCATAAGCCTGGATGATCGCATGGCCGTTGAGCCCGACGATCTTGTCGAGCAGTTCGGCGCGGAAGCCGTTCATCACGCTCATCACGATGACCAGCGCGGCCACGCCCAGCATGACCGCGACAAGGCTGATGCCCGCCACCATGGCAATGAACGCTTCGCCCCGGCCCGGCAGCATGTAGCGCTTGGCGATGGTCCATTCGAAGGGCGAGAGGATCAAGTGCGGGCTCGCATAAGCATGTCTGGGGCCATCTAGGCGGATCGATCACCCCTGGCAACCATGCGCACGGAGCGCAACGGCAGATTGGAGACACTTGCGTTACGCCCCAAAGCTCGCCACATGGCGCGCTGAAGGCGTCGGTACGGGCGCCGCAGCGCAGAATCCGGAACGCCCTATGAACCTCACCGATCCCCTTTGCGGCGCGGCCCATCCGTTTATCGACGAGAACGGAGACAAACTCCGCGAGGAATGCGGCATTTTCGGCGTGCTCGGCGCGCGCGATGCCGCCGCCATTGCCGCGCTGGGCCTCCACGCCCTGCAGCACCGCGGGCAGGAAGCCGTCGGCATCACCAGCTTTGACGGGCAGGAATTCTACTCCCGCCGCGGCCTCGGCCATGTCGCCCAGAACTTTTCGAGCGGTCAGGCCATCGCCGAACTGCCCGGCACGATGGCGGCGGGCCACGTGCGCTATTCGACGACCGGCGGTTCGGGCCTGCGCAACGTGCAGCCGCTGTTCGCCGATCTTGCGACGGGCGGCTTCGCCATCGCGCACAACGGCAATATCTCGAACGCGATGACCTTGAAGCGCGACCTAGTCGCCAAGGGTGCGATCTTCCAGTCGACCTCGGACACCGAAGTCATCATCCATCTCGTCGCGACGAGCCGCTACCCCACCCTGCTCGACCGGTTCATCGATGCACTTCGCCTTGTCGAGGGCGCTTACTCGCTGATCTGCCTCACCAACGAAGGCATGATCGCCTGCCGCGATCCGCTCGGTATCCGCCCGCTCGTGATGGGCAAGCTGGGCGATGCGGTGGTCTTTGCGAGCGAGACCGTGGCGCTGGACGTCATCGGCGCGGATTTCGTGCGCGAGGTCGAGCCCGGCGAGATGATCCAGGTCGGGCATGACGGCGAGATCCGCTGCCACCGCCCGTTCGGCCATCCCAGCCCCCGCCCCTGCATTTTCGAGCATGTCTATTTCAGCCGCCCGGATTCGCTCATGGGCGGCCGTTCGGTCTATGAAGTGCGCAAGGCGATCGGTGCAGAACTCGCGCGCGAAGGCGAAGTCGAGGCCGATCTCGTCATCCCGGTGCCCGACAGCGGCGTCCCCGCCGCACTCGGCTACGCGCAGGCCTCGGGCATTCCGTTCGAGCTCGGTATCATCCGCTCGCACTATGTCGGGCGCACCTTCATCCAGCCCTCCGACGGCGCGCGCCATGCCGACGTGAAGCGCAAGCACAACGCGAACCGCGCGCTCGTTTCGGGCAAGCGCATCGTGCTGATCGACGATTCCATCGTGCGCGGCACCACTTCGATGAAGATCGTGCAGATGATGCGCGATGCCGGCGCACGTGAAGTGCACTTCAGGGTTGCCAGCCCGCCCACCGAGCACTCCTGCTTCTACGGCGTCGATACGCCCGAGCGCTCCAAGCTGCTGGCGGCGACGATGGATGTCGAGGCGATGGCCAACTTCATCCACGCCGACAGCCTTGCCTTCATCTCGATCGATGGCCTTTACCGCGCGGTGGGCGAAGCGAGCCGCAACAAGGCCTGCCCGCAATATTGCGATGCCTGCTTCACCGGCGAATACCCGACGCGCCTGACCGATCTCGTCGGCCGTGACGGCGCCGACCAGCTGCCGCTTCCGGTCGGGAAGGTTGCATGAGCATCGCAGGCCCCCTCTCCGGCCAGCTCGCGCTGGTCACCGGCGCGAGCCGCGGCATCGGTGCAGCGACGGCCAAGGCACTCGCCGCGGCGGGCGCGCACGTCATCCTCACCGCCCGCGCAGGCAAGGACCTCGAAGCCGTCGAGCAGGCGATCTACGAAGCAGGCGGCAACGCCACGATAGCGCCGGTGGATCTTGCCGAACCCGATGGCATTGCCCGCCTCGCCGCCGCCATTGGTCGGCGCTGGGATGCGCTCGACATTCTGGTCATCAACGCGGCGGTGCTGCCCACGCTGACCCCGGTCTGGCAGATCGAACCCAAGGACCTCAGCCGCGCGATGACGCTCAACGTGCTGGCGACCCAGTCGCTGATCGCGGGCTTCGATCCCATGCTCAAGAAGAGCAAGGACGCCCGCGTGATCGGCGTCACCTCCAGCGTCGGCTCGGCACCGCGTGCCTATTGGGGCGCTTATGGCGCGACCAAGGCGGCGTTCGAGAACATGCTCGATGCCTATGCGCAGGAAGTCCGCAACATCTCGGCCATCCGTGTCGCCATCCTCGATCCCGGCGCGACGCGCACCGCGATGCGCGCCAAGGCCTACCCGGGCGAAGACCCCACCAGCGTTAAGAAGCCGGAAGTGGTTGGCGACTATATCGTGGGTCTGCTTGGTGAATCGTTTGCCAGCCCGGCGCGCCTTTCGGTTAACCAGCCCCGCGAACCACAAGTCCTAGCAAACGGTTAAGCGCGTCTGGCGATAGTCCGGTGACGATGTCCCGTGCGGGGGATGTCGACTCGGCTCAGGACAATCGCCATGCATCAGGACTGGGATCCTTACGCGAACGAGGCCTATTTCCAGGCTACGCAGGAAGACCGCTGCGCGCCGCGCAGCAAGGTCAATATTCCGGCGAGCCTGCGCGTATCGGGATCGAAGGCCTTCCATACCGTTGTGCATGATCTGTCGCTCGGCGGGTTCTCGGCGACGGCGCTGAACCGCATGCACGTCGGCTCGATGTGCTGGCTGACCCTGCCTGGCCTCGAAGCGCAGCAGGCCGAAGTCGTGTGGTGGCTGCGGGGCCAGGTTGGCTGCGCCTTTGCGAATCTGCTGAGCCCGATCGTCCACGACAACATCCTTCAGCGCTATCGCGGCGATGGAGTCTACCGTCCCGTCGCCTGACGATCTCGGCGGCATAACGTGGTAAATTTTTTCTTAACATTTTCAACAAACCTCAAGTCGCCTTGAGGCGCGTTACGTAATGCCGTGCAGGACCACCGGGGCGCCACCCTGTCGGCACCGTGAGCTGCGATTGCGTGCTCAACCGCGTTCATTCCAGTCCGCATAGGCCGCCAGCGCGCGGGCGCGGGCTTCGGCATGGCCGACGATCCGCGGCGGATAGGCACGCGGGCGGACATCGGGATCATGGATGCGCGTGTCATCCAGATGGGCAAGCTCGGGCACCCACCGGCGGATGTAGGCCGCCGCATCGAACTTCGGGCTCTGCGTGAGCGGCGCCATGATCCGCACGAACATGTTGCTGTCGACGCCTGTCCCCGCGCTCCACTGCCAGTTGACCGCGTTCGAGCCGTAGTCGGCATCGACCAAGGTATCCCAGAACCATCGCTCGCCCTCGCGCCAGTCGATCAGCAGGTGCTTGATAAGGAAGCTCGCCGCGATCATCCGTACGCGGTTGTGCATCCAGCCTGTAGCCCAGAGCTCGCGCATGCCGGCATCGACGATGGGATAGCCGGTGCGGCCCCGCTGCCATGCTTTCAGGCCCTCCGGATCCTCGCGCCATGGGAAGTCGGCGAAGGCCTCGCGTGCGGGCTTCCCGGCATAGTCCGGCATCTGCAGGATCACATTCTGCGCATAGTCGCGCCAGCCAAGTTCGCCGAGGAAGGTGTTGACCGAGCCGCCGCGCTCCGCCGCCGCATGCCAGATCGTCGCCGGAGATATCTCGCCGAAATGCAGGTGCGGCGAGAGGCGCGACGTTCCCGGCATTGAAGGCAAATTGCGCCGCTCGGAATAGACGCGCGCGCGCGGGAGGAAGGCTTCGAGCCGCTCGGCCGCGCCCGCTTCGCCCGGAATCCATTCCGCCTTCATGCCACCAGCCCAGTCGGGCTTCGACGGCAGGAGGTCACAATCCGCCAGCGCATCCGAAGCAGGCCATGTTTCGGGCGCTGGCAGCCGCTCGGGTGCTGGGAGCGGGGCCGCGGGCGGCATGCGGGCTTCGAGCGCGCGCCAGAACGGAGTGTAGATCTTATACGGACCGCCGCTACCGGTCGTCACCGACCCCGGCGGGGCGAGATAGTTGCCGTCATGGCGCTGCAGGTCGAGAACTTCGCCCACCGCACGCTCGGCATTGCGCCACCACGGCTCGTAATGGCGCAGACAGTGGACATTGGTCGCGCCGGTCTCCCGGGCCAGCTGCGCCAGCACCGCCTCGCATCGCCCACGCCGCAGGATCAGCCGGGAACCCAGCTTGCGCAGATCGGCATCGAGGCTGGCAAGGCTGTGATGCAGCCACCAGCGCGAGGCGGCCCCCATGCGGCGGTGCTTGGGCGTTTCATCATCAAGCACATAGACCGGGATCACCGGCCCCGCGGCGGCAGCGGCGGCAAAGGCGGCCTGATCGGCAAGGCGCAGATCGCGGCGGAGCCAGACAATGGAGGGCGTGGACATGGCAGCAGCCTATTGCACAGGCCGCCGACCCCGCCCACTCTCCCCCAAGGGAAGCGCTACTCGACCGTCCAGGTCTGGCCCTTGCTCAGCAGGGCCGCGAGGTTCGCTGTCTTGCCCGCCGACGCGCGCGCGCGTTCCTCGATCAGCGCCGCCTCGAAGGTCGGGCGCGGATCGTCGTAGATCACGCCAAGCGCCATCGGGAACGGGCCGAACGGCATCTCGACGAGCAGATGCGCCAGCGCGCGGTTCTTGACGTCGTGGACGCGCACACCCGCCGCCTGCCAGTCGCCATCGACCACATCGACAACCTTGAGGCTCAGCGTCTCGGCGTCGAGCGCGATGCCCTTGGTGCCCTTGTTGAACAGCATCGGCTCGCCGTGGGTCAGCCAGAGCTGGCCGGTCGCGGCGTTCGCCTTCTCGGTGAAATCGGCGAAGACGTCCTTGTTGTAGACGATGCAGTTCTGGAAGATCTCGACGAAAGCCGCGCCCTGGTGGGCGTGAGCAGCCTTGAGCACCGCGGGCAGTTCCTTGCTGACGTCATAGGCCCGCGCAATGAACCGCCCGCCCGCGCCCAGCGCAAAGGCGCAGGGGCTGGCCGGCCGGTCCACCGAACCAAGCGGCGTGGTCGGCGAGACGGTGCCGGTGCGGCTGGTGGGCGAATACTGGCCCTTGGTGAGGCCGTAGATCTCGTTGTTGAACAGCAGAATCTGCGTGTTCAGGTTCCGGCGCAGCACGTGCATCGTGTGGTTGCCGCCGATCGACATGCCATCGCCGTCACCCGTCACCAGCCAGACGTCGAGCTCGGGATTGGCGAGCTTCAGGCCCGTAGCGAAAGCCGGGGCGCGGCCGTGGATGGTGTGGAAGCCGTAGCTTTCGACGTAGTAGGGAAAACGGCTCGAGCAGCCTATCCCTGAGATGAACACGGTCTTGGCCGGGTCCGCGCCGATTTCCGGCAAGGTGCGCTGCACCGCCTTGAGGATCGCGTAGTCGCCGCAGCCGGGGCACCAGCGCACTTCCTGATCGGTTTCCCAGTCCTTGAGGCTGGTCTGGATGGGGGTCATGTCGTTCATGGCTTCGCTTCCCTCAGGCCAGCGCTGCGGCAATCGCCGCTTCGATTTCGGCAATGGTGAACGGCTGCCCGCTCGTCTTGTTGAGCGGCTTGGCATCGACCAGATACTGGTCGCGCAGCACGGTCTTGAACTGTCCAGTGTTCATTTCCGGAACAAGCACCTGGTCATAGCTCTTGAGAAGCTCTCCGAGGTTCTCTGGCAGCGGCCAGACATGGCGCACATGGATGTGGCTGACATCCAGACCCTTGCGGCGTGCGCGCCTGACGGCCTGGTGGATCGGACCATACGTCGAGCCCCAGCCGACTAGCGCGAGCTTGCCACCGGCATCGCCGAGGGTCACTTCCTGCGCCGGGATTCCGGCGGCAATGCCATCGATCTTGTACTTGCGCGCGTTGGTCATCGCCTGATGGCTGGCGGGCGCATAATCGATATTGCCGGTGCCGGGGTTCTTCTCGATGCCGCCGATGCGGTGCATGAGACCGGGCGTGCCCGGCTTGATCCACGGCCGTGCGCCCTTCGCGTCGCGTGCATAGGGCAGAACCGCACCGTCCGGACCATTCGGCTCTTCGAGGAACTTGACCGGAAACGGCTCGAAGCCCTTGGGATCAGGCACTTTCCAAGGCTCGGCAGCGTTGGCGATGTAGCCATCCGTCAGCAGCATGACCGGGGTCATGTACTGCACCGCGAGGCGGCAGGCCTCGATCGCGCACTCGAAGGCATCGGAGGGGCTGCGCGCGGCGATGACCGGCATCGGCGCATCGCCGTTGCGGCCATAGACCGCCTGATAGAGGTCCGACTGCTCGGTCTTGGTCGGCAGGCCGGTCGAGGGGCCACCGCGCTGCGAGTTGACGATGACGAGCGGCAGCTCGGTCATGATCGCAAGGCCCATCGCTTCGCCCTTGAGCGCGATGCCGGGTCCGGAGGACGAGGTCACGCCCAGCTGCCCGCCGAACGAGGCGCCGATGGCGGCGGCAATCGCGGCGATCTCGTCTTCCGCCTGGAAGGTGGTGACGCCGAACTCCTTGAGCCGCGCCAGGTTGTGCAGGATCGCCGAGGCCGGGGTGATGGGATAGCCGCCGAAGAACAGGTCGAGACCAGCCAGCTGCGCACCTGCAACGAGGCCATAGGAGACCGCTTCGGCACCCGTCACCGTGCGATAGAGGCCCGGCTCGCTCTCGACCGGCGCAAGGTGATACTGCTTGAGCGGACCTGCCAGCTCCGCCGTCTCGCCATAAGCGTGCCCGGCATTGAGCGCGGCAATGTTGGCATCCGCCAGCACCGGCGCCTTGGCGAACTTGCCCTTGAGCCAGTCGATCAGCGGCTGCCGGTCACGGTCGAACATCCAGAGGGCAAGGCCGAGCGTCCACATGTTCTTGCAGCGCAGCGCTTCCTTGTTGCCAAGGCCGAAGGGCTTCACCGCTTCGAGCGTCAGCGCCGAAATGTCGAACGCGAGCACCTGCCACTTCTCGAGGCTGCCATCCTCGAGCGGGCTGACGTCGTACTTGGCCTTCTCGAGGTTGCGCTTGTTGAACTCGCCGGTGTCCGCGATGATCAGGCCGCCGGGCTTCAAGGCGCCGACATTGGTCTTGAGTGCAGCCGGGTTCATCGCGACGAGCACATCGGGCGCGTCACCCGCAGTATCGATCTCGGTCGATCCAAAGTTGATCTGGAACGCCGAGACACCGAACAGAGTGCCCTGCGGCGCGCGAATTTCGGCCGGGAAGTCCGGGAATGTCGCGAGGTCGTTGCCCGCAAGCGCCGTCGAGAGCGTGAACTGGCCGCCGGTGAGCTGCATGCCATCGCCCGAATCGCCCGCAAATCGCACCACGACCGCGTCGGGCGCAGAGGAGCCAACGCTCCCGCCGGTGTGGCCTTCGGGTTCGCTCTCAAGAACTGTCGCCATAGATTCCTCTGCTATCCGCGCGGCCCCGTTCCGGCCCTCGCGTCCTCTTGCGCAACTAGCGCCTATGCTCTCATCTAGCGGTGCGCAAAGAAGAAAAACTGATGCACCGCAAATCTTGCACTTGCTCTTGATTCCGATTGCCCCCGCCCGTCAAGCCCCGCAAATAACAATGCTGTCAGTTGGCGCCCGCGCCGACTCAGCACGAGAAGACACCTTGCAAGGATGAGGAAGCCGATGTCCGACACTGCCAGCAGCCCTTATGTCCGGCCCGATGTGAAGGCCTTTCTCGACTTCATGGCCTCGGTCCCCGGCCCCTCGATGGCCGAGCTCGGCCCTGAGGGCGCGCGGGCGAACTATGTGCAGATGGGCGTGCTCGCAGAGGCTGAACCGCGCGAACTGGCGGTGATCAAGGACCTCACCTGCCCCGGCCCGGCGGGCGACATTCCGCTGCGGTTCTACGATGCGCGCGCGGAGCGAGAGCCCGGCCCGGCGGTGATGTTCTTCCACGGCGGCGGCTTCGTCATCGGCGATCTCGACAGCCACCATTCGCTCTGCACCGAAATCGCGGCGGAGCTCGATCTGCCGGTGATCGCGGTGCACTATCGCCTTGCGCCGGAAAACCCCTTCCCCGCCGCGCCGGATGATTGCGAAGCCGCCACGCGCTGGGTTGCGACCAGCCCCGAAGCGCTCGGCCGCCAGATCACCGGCCTGATCCCGATGGGCGACTCGGCGGGTGGCAACCTCAGCATCGTCATCACGCAGGCACTGGCGGAGAAGCCCGCCGAGGTGCCGGTCGTGCTGCAGGTGCCGATCTATCCGCTGAGCGACGACAAGCCCGACCACGCCTCGTTCTTCCAGTTCGCCGACGGCTTCGTGCTGACCGCCGAGACAATGGCCTGGTTCTCCGACGCCTACAAAGCCGAGCTCGGCAATCCGCGCGCCTATCCGATCTATGGCAACCATGCCGATACGCCGCCGACCGTGCTCGTCACCGCCAGCCTTGATCCGATCCGCGACAGCGGGCGCGTCTATGGCGCCGAGCTGATCCGCGCGGGCGCCGAAGTCGTGTTCCTCGAGATGAAGGGCACGACCCATGCTTTCGCCCAGCTGCGCAAGGCCTTCCCCAGCGCCAATAGTGACATGCAGCGCATTTTCGCCGCCGTCCGCCTGCTGCTGGACCGCGGCTGATGAGCAAGGATCCTGCCGGGCTTCCCTACCGCCCTTGCGTCGGCGTCATGCTCGTCAATGGCGAGGGCCGTGTCTTCGTCGGCCAGCGCATCGACAGCAAGGAGGGGGACGCCTGGCAGATGCCGCAAGGCGGGATCGACGACGGCGAGGACCTTCACCCCGCCGCACTGCGCGAGCTTGAGGAAGAAACCGGCGTCACGGCCGACCTCGTCACCATCCTTGCCGAAAGCCGCGAGGAATACCTTTACGACCTGCCGGACCATTTGATCGGGAAGCTGTGGGGCGGCCGTTACCGAGGCCAGCGGCAGAAGTGGCTGCTGGTGCGCTTCAACGGGGCCGACGAGCAGATCCGCCTCGATGCGCATTCGCATCCGGAGTTCCTGGCATGGCGCTGGGTCGAGCCGGAGCAGCTGCCGGATCTGATCGTGCCGTTCAAGAGGCGCGTCTACCGGCAGGTCGTCGAGGAATTCCGCGCGCTGATCTGAGCGCTCAGTTCGCCTCAACCTTCGGCTCGGGCTTGACGGCATCGGCGGAGACCACGCGGGCAACCGGGCCCTTGGCGATCACGCCCGCAAGGTTCTGCGCCTCGGGGCAATTGCGTCCGCACAGGCCTTCGAGCCGCGCCAGGTTGCCCTTGGCCTTTTCGAGCGCGCCCTTCTCGGCCATCGCGCCACCTTCACCGGCGAGCGCGGCGAGGTTGTTGGGATCGCGCTCCAGCGCTTCGCGGTAGTAGTGGATCGCCTTGCCCTGCATGCCGGCAGCGCGGGCGGCATCGCCCAGCGCGAGATAGGTCGCGGGATTGCCCGGATCGACAGCGAGCGCAGCTTCGAAACTGTCCGTCGCGCCGTCGATATCGCCGCGCCCAAGCAATTCACGTCCGGATTCGACGAGAGCCTTTGCGCGGGGGTCGTTCGGCAGCGAGACGCCGGCCGTTCCGGCGCTTCCCGTGACCAGCACGAGAAGAGACAAGGCAACCCCCAAAGGCATGTAGCGCATCAAATACTCCCAGAGCCGGCCATGCGGCGCGCGTGGTCCCCCGGCGTCCATGATTGCCTTGCGTATCATAGCCGGTGCAGTGTTGCGAAGAAAAACCCGTCGGTCGAATCGTCCCAAGGGGTAAGCCTGAGGCCAGCACCGCGCGGGGTTCCCGCACCGACCAGCTGTTCGGCAGCGCGCCAGTCCGGGTTACGCGCGAGAAAGGCGGCGACCACATCGGGTCCTTCGGCGTCGAGCAGCGAGCAGACGACATAAGTCAGGCGCCCGCCGGGACGGACGAGGTCGGCACCAATCCGCAGCACATGGGCCTGCATCTGTGCATAGCGCGCCAATCCCGCAGGCGTGAGCCGCCATCGCGCTTCAGGCCCGCGCCGCCATGTGCCGGTGCCCGAACACGGCGCGTCGACCATCACCGCATCGGCCTTGGCTTTCCTGTCCACCAGCGCCTCCGCCTCGCGGCCGGGGTCGAGCAGGCGTGTCTCGACCTTCGCCCCGGCCCGCTCGGCGCGGGGGGCAAGGCGCGAGAGGCGCGGACGGTCAATGTCGCAGGCGAGTAGCTGTCCCTCCCCCTGCAGCGCTGCGGCGAGCGCGAGCGTCTTGCCCCCAGCCCCGGCACAAAGATCGACCACCGCTTCGCCGGGACGAACCTCAAGTGCGTTGCAGGTCAGCTGGCTGCCGGTATCCTGCACTTCGAACAGTCCGTCAGCGAACTCGGGCCATGTCTCGACCGGGGTGCCGCCGGGAAGGCGCAGGGCGTCCGGCGCCTGTGTCCGTTCAGTGGCGACAGGCAGGGTCATGGCGAGCCGGTCTCGGGTCGTCTTCAGGCGGTTTGCGCGCAGGTCGAGCGGGGCGCGACCGAGCAGGGCGGCGGCTTGTTCGCGCGCAATACCGGCGGCGGCGAGCCGTTCTTCCAGCCATGCCGGGGCAACACCGGCGGCAGCAACCGACTCGTCAGCCGCAATCGGCGCAGGGCCATAGCGCGAGCCGTCGAACAGCGATGCAACCGCCGGGTCGCTTTTGGCCACCGCCAGCATGGCAGCGCGGCCATTCTCAGGCACTTCACCGCACAATCGGATCGCCGACCACGCCAGATCGCGGATCGCGCGCCGGTCCTTGGAGCCGATGAAGCGGCGCGCCTTGAGCCATTCGGCGGCGACGCGTTCTGCCGACGCGCCTTCACGCCGCGCGGCAGCAATCACCGCGTCGAGTACCTCAATCGCGGATTGCACCCGCGCGGCGGGAGTCACGATTTTGCCTCAGCGCGAGGGATAGTTCGGCGCCTCGCGGGTGATCGCCACATCATGCACATGGCTCTCGCGCAGGCCCGCATTGGTGATCCGCACGAACTGCGCGTTCTCGCGCAGCGCCTCGAGCGTCGGGCTGCCGGTGTAGCCCATCGCCGCCTTGATGCCGCCGACCAGCTGGTGGACAACGTCCTTGGCCGGACCCTTGTAAGGCACCTGGCCCTCGATCCCTTCAGGCACCAGCTTCATCGAATCCTTGATGTCCTGCTGGAAATAGCGGTCCGCCGAACCGCGCGCCATCGCGCCGACCGAGCCCATGCCGCGGTACGACTTGTAGGCGCGGCCCTGATAGAGGAACGTCTCGCCCGGCGCTTCCTCGGTACCCGCGAGCATCGAGCCGACCATGATCGTGCTTGCGCCAGCCGCCAGCGCCTTGGCCGCGTCACCCGAGGTGCGCAGGCCGCCGTCAGCGATCACCGGCACACCGGACTTCGCCGCTTCCGCCGCGCATTCGAGTACTGCCGTCAGCTGCGGCACGCCGACACCGGCGACAATACGCGTGGTGCAGATCGAACCCGGCCCGATGCCGATCTTCACGCCGTCCGCCCCCGCGTCGATCAACGCGCGGGTGGCTTCCGCGGTGGCGACATTGCCGGCAATGACCTGCACCGTGTTCGACATGGCCTTGACCGCCTCGACCGCGCGGGCGACATCGCGGTTGTGGCCGTGGGCGGTGTCGATGATGATCACATCGCATTCCGCGTCGACCAGCGCGCGGGTGCGCTCCATGCCCTTCTCGCCTACGGTCGTCGCGGCCGCAACGCGCAGGCGTCCGCCGGCATCCTTGGTGGCATCCGGGTAGGTCACGGCCTTTTCGATGTCCTTCACCGTGATCAGGCCGATGCAGCGGAAGGCATCGTCGACCACGAGCAGCTTCTCGATCCGGCGCTGGTGGAGCAGGCGGCGCGCTTCATCGCCCGAGGTGCCGAGCTTTACCGTCGCGAGGTTTTCGCGCGTCATCAGCTCGTGCACCGGCTGCGCGGGATTGTCGGCAAAGCGCACGTCGCGGTTGGTGAGGATGCCGACGAGCTTGCCGCTCGCTTCGACCACGGGGATGCCGCTGATCTTGTTGGCGCGCATGATCGCCTGCGCGTCGCCCAGCGTCGCATCGGGCGTCACGGTGATCGGGTTGACCACCATGCCGCTCTCGAAGCGCTTCACCGCGCGGACAGCCGCGGCCTGCTGCTCGACCGTCAGGTTGCGGTGGAGCACGCCGATACCGCCGAGCTGCGCCATGACGATGGCCATGTCCGCTTCGGTCACCGTGTCCATCGCGGCCGAGATGACCGGGATGTTGAGCGTGATCGAGCTGGTCAGCCGGGTGCGCGTATCCGCCTGCGTCGGCACCATGTCCGATGCGCCGGGACGCAGCAGGACGTCGTCGAAGGTAAGGCCGAGAGGGATATCCATGGGGTGCGCCACTTGCCGTTGGGGGAGAATCGTGGCGGCCCATGTAATCAAGCGGGGCGGTTTAGGCTAGCCCCGCTCCCTACTTTGCACCTGCGGCCGCCCCCGCGCCGGGCCAAAGCTTCGTATCCGCGAAAAATCGCACAAGTTCGGTCTGGATCAGCACGTCGTCGACCATCCCGCCGTAGATGACGCGGGCCGCCTCGTCGTAGGGCCGGTGATAGATGGTATCCATGAAGGCCTGAAGGCGCGCCGGGTCCGAATAGCTCGTGCTGACCATGACCGCAGGGACATCGTGCTGCATCAGCGCCCAGCTGTCCTGACGGCGCGCAAAGGCATTGGCACTGTCACCAGGCGCGAGTTTGCGCTTCATCGCCTTGAGAACCTTGGCGATACCGGCATCGAGCTCGGTCATGCCCTGCCCGATGACGCTCACGGGAAGGCCAGCTGGGACCAGTCCGGTGCTGTCGACATTGAAGGCAGCGACGATACTCCCCAGCGGAAACGGCGGGTTCTCGGCGAAGGCCATCGCGCCAAGCAGGCCCAGTTCCTCGCCGGTGGTGGCCACAAAGTAGACATCGCGCTCCAGCGGCTTGCCGGATGACAACTGCCGGGCAACTTCGGTGATGACCGACAGCCCGGAAGCATTGTCCACCGCGCCGGGGCAGATCTGCTTCTCGGCAGGCGGCTGGGCGCATTTGCCGAAGTGGTCCCAGTGCGCCATCAGCACGACCGCGCCGGAGCCGGGGCGGCGACCCTCGAGCTTGCCGATCAGATTGTGCGTCTTGATCCGCGTCTCGCGGTTGGTCGCCTCGAACGAGCCGGTGATGCCGAGCGGCTTGGCGCTGAAGCCGGGCACAGCCCCGGCGGTGCGGAGGCTGGCCAGCGTGGGCGCACTGGACGCGGCGAGCAACTGGCTGGCAGCATCGGCGGAGAGGAAAACCTCGAGATCGCCACCCAGCTTCTCGCCCGACAAGGCATAGCCGGCGCGGCGGCGGCGGGCCATCACGTCTTCGAGGCTGCGATCACCGTCGAGCACGGTGAGGACCGCCGCCGCGCCGCTTTCAAGCAACCTGCCCGCGCGGTCCACCGGCCGTGCCGCAGCGCCGCCGGGGCTGGGCTTGGCAGATTCTGGTGGCGGGGCCTCGCTGTCGAGGATCACCGCGACGCGGCCTGCCAGTTCGGTTCGCGCGCCATCCCCGCCGGTTGACTTGCCGACATACACGAGCGGAGCGTTCTCGATCAGGCTGCGCAGGCCCGAGGTGACGACGAACGAACCGCCTTCCGGCACCACGACCCGCCGCTTGCCGTGCATGAACTGTGCGCGCGAGCCTTGCGGCACGCGTTCGACCAGCTCGACAGGGGCGAACCACGCGTTGCCGGGATCGTTGGTGCCCGATTCCAGACCGATATCGAACCATTGGCGCGCAAGGTAGCGCAAGGTCAGCGTCTCGCCGGGCGTACCGGGTTCGCGACCGCCGTATTCGTCGCTGGACAAGGTGGTGACGTGCTGGCGCAGCTGCGCCTCGATCTGTTGCAACTGGCGCTTGGTGGGGGCCGCGGCGGAAGCGGGAAGCGCGCAGGCCGCCATCACGGCAAGGCAAACTCGGGCGAACCGGATGCGCGGCCGAGACCACCGACGGGGAACCGGAGGGAGGATCATGGTAACCGGTTCACTCACAACGACTCATCGCCATCCTCGAACGCCCCGACGCAGTCACCTTGCTGGCAAATGCCACGCCCCCGCGCAAGTTCCGTCTGATGCGGAACGGACGCCGCGGTTGGCTCTTGCAGGTCTGGCCCAGCCTCGGGCAAACCGGCAGCGGGGACAGGAGAACACTGGATGCGGCTCGACGATTTTGACAGTTCGATCAATGTCGAGGACCAGCGCGGCGGCGGCGGCTTTGGCGGACCGGGCGGCAAGATCGGCTGCGGCAGCCTGATCATCGCGCTCGTCGGTGCGCTGGTCTTCGGGATCAACCCGCTGCAGACGCTGGGCGCGCTGCAGAGCATGCAGGGCTCGTCGGCACCGCAGACCCTGCCCGGCCGGCCCGGCAGCCTGGCCGAGAGCTGCTCGGTGAACGCGTTCAGCCGTGAAAGCTGCAATGCGCTCGCCTCGCTCAACAAGACGTGGAGCCCGCTGTTCCAGAAGGCGGGGATCGACTTCCGCGCGCCCAAGCTGGTGTTCTATTCCCGCGAAGGGCAATCGGGCTGCGGCGAGGCGCAGAGCGCGATGGGGCCGTTCTACTGCCCGGCGGACCAGGGCATCTACATCGACACCGATTTCTACACCGAGATGGACAAGCAGCTTGGCGCGGGCGGGGACTTCGCGCGGGCCTATGTGATGGCGCATGAATATGGCCACCATGTGCAGAACCTTGTCGGCACCTCGGAGCAGGTGACCGAGGCGCAGCGGCGCAATCCGCCGATGGCCAACCGGCTCTCGGTCGCACTCGAACTGCAGGCCGATTGCTACGCCGGGGTCTGGGCGGCGCGGAACAAGGACAAGATCGAGGCCGGCGATATCGAGGAAGGCCTGCGCGCCGCGCACCAGATCGGCGACGATACGCTGATGGCCTCGGCCGGGCGGACGCCGGTGGAAGCCGCCTTCACCCATGGCAGCAGCGCCCAGCGCATGGCGTGGTTGCGCAAGGGGCTGGAGACCGGCAACGAGGACGCTTGCGATACGTTCAGCGCACGCTCACGCAGGGGAACCGAATAGTGCTGGCGACATTGTCATGGCTTGGAGGGGAACCCGCATGAACCACTACCGTCTGGCCATAACCTTCCTGATCGGCGCTGCTGCCACTCCGCTTGCGGCGCAAACCGTCGTCGCGCCGCCCAATGTGACGGCGGGCGATGTGGCGACCGCGCCGCTCGATACGCTGAACCTCAAGAAGGACGAAATCCCGCCGATCCTGATCGCGGCGCGGGAAGACACCTATACCGTCAAGGGCATGAAGTCCTGCAAGGCGATCGGGGCCGAGATTGGCGAGCTTGATGCCGTGCTGGGGCCGGACATCGATATCGCCGCCGACAAGACCAAAGCCGAGAAGCGCGGGAACGCGGTGGGCTCGGTCGCGAAGTCCGTGGTCAACAGCTTCATCCCGTTCGGCGGCGTGATCAAGGAAGTGACCGGCGCGGCTGCGCGAGAACGCCAATGGCAGGTGGCGCTCTATGCCGGGGCAAGCCGCCGCGCGTTCCTCAAGGGCTATGGCCAGGCGCGCGGATGCCGCTATCCGGCGCGCGCGGCCACCGCAGCGCAGGCGGCAGCGATGCAGGCGGCAGCGGAGACCGGCAGCACGCCGCCGCCCCCGCCACCCCCGAAGAAGAATTGGAACGCCCGCAGGCGCCGCTAGATCAGTCTGCCCGCTGCTGTGACAGAGCCTGCGCCACGTCGCGTTCGGCCTTGTCGAGCGCGGCGAGCGCCTGGGCGCGGGCCTTGGCCGGCATATCCTTCTCGCGCATGATTTCCTTGCGGGCCTGAGCGATTTCCATGCGGGCCTCGGCGATGGCTTCGCGTGCTTCGGCCATGCTTTCGGCCGCCTCGCGATCGATCTCGGCGCGGTCGACGAGGGGGGCGTCCGGCGGCGTCGGCGCTTCAGGCGGCGCGGGGGGCGCCGGGGGTGCAGGCGGGGCGGGCGGAGCCGGCGGCGCGGGATGGGCCGCATTGCTGCCGTAAGTGCTTTGAGCCGAGGCCGTTCCGGCAAGGGCGAGAAGTGCGGCGCCGGCAATCAGCATGGCGCGGGTCGGCAAAGTGCGAAGGTGCATTCAGGGGATCCTTTCCGTGGGCTGTCCCATAAGATGCACGTGCCCCTTGCCGACGTCGCCGTCAGCCGGGCTTCTGCGAACAGCAGACTGCGTGCAGATCAACGACAGGTGCGGCACCCCGCCGCGCGACGGCTTGGCCCTTGCGAAAAGCGACAAAAGCGACACCGTGTCGCTTTTGAGAAAGTACATCAATATATTGATATCATGATATAACTTTCACAAAAAGCGACACGGCGACAGAATTGGCGTGCACGCTTGGCGGCGATTGATCCGACGATGGCAAAGAGCGTGAAGGCGGGAGCCGCCCTGCGGCGCGGTCATGCCAGAAAAGGCGGATGTAGGAAAATCGCACGGGCCAACGAAGGCTGACAGGCAAGCAGCCGAGTTCGGTTCTACCCGACCGGGTGCTTCGGCTCGACGATCAGGTAGACGCCGGTGGTCGTGCCGATGTTCACCCCCTCGTGCCAGTCAATGCCGTCGCTCCACCAGTTGTCGCCGGCCTTGAGCTCGCGCACGACAGTGCCTTTCGCCGTGGTGATCCGCATGGTCGAGCCTTGCAGGATGTAGCCCCAGTGCGGCGCGTGGAAATGGCGCTCGTGCCCCCAGCCCGGCGGGAACGTGCAGCGCAGGACGCGCATCTGCGCATTGTCCTTGAGCAGTTCGCAGACGTGCTGGCCCTTCCAGCCTGCCTGCAGCGGATCGGGCAAAGTGGCGGCTTCCGGGGCCGCAACGGCAATGGCCGGGCCTGCCACGAGGACAAGCCCGGCCATCATAAGCCGAAACCCGCTGAGTGCGGACACGTTCAGTACACGCGCTTCTTCGGCTTGATGTACTCGACGTCGTCGGTGAGCGTATATTCGTGGACCGGGCGGTAATCGAGCTTCACGCCGCCGCCCTTGCCGCCCCAGCCGTCGAACCAGCTGACGGTGTGCTTCATCCATTCGCCATCGTTGCGATCGGGGAAGTCCTCGTGCGCGTGGGCGCCGCGGCTTTCCTTGCGGTTGAAGGCCGAATGCATCGTGACCGAGGCCTGCGCGATCAGATTGTCGAGCTCGAGCGTCTCGATCAGGTCCGAGTTCCAGATCAGCGAGCGATCCGAAACCTTGATGTCGCCCATGCGCTCATACGTCGCGGCAAGCTTGGTCTTGCCTTCGGCCATGAGCTCGTCGGTGCGGAACACCGCGGCGTGGGCGGACATCGTGCGCTGCATCTCGATGCGCACCTGCGCCGTCGGCGAGCCGCCATTGGCGTGGCGGAACGTGTCGATGCGGGTGAGCGCCATGTCGGCGCTGTCTGCAGGCAGGGCCTTGTGCGCCAAGCCGGGCTTGATGATCTCCTTGAGGCGCAGGCCGGTGGCGCGGCCGAACACGACGAGGTCGATCAGCGAGTTCGAGCCGAGGCGGTTGGCGCCGTGGACCGAGACGCAGGCCGCCTCGCCCACCGCGAAGAGGCCGGGGACGACGGTTTCCGGATTGCCGTCCGGGCCGATCGTCACGACTTCGCCGTGGTAGTTACAGGGGATGCCGCCCATGTTGTAGTGGACGGTGGGCACGACCGGAAGCGGCTGGCGCGTCAGGTCGACACCCGCGAAAATCTTGCCGCTTTCGGTGATGCCCGGAAGGCGCTCGGCCAGCACCTTCGCGTCGATATGGTCGAGGTGGAGGAAGATGTGGTCCTTGTGCGGGCCGACGCCGCGGCCTTCGCGGATTTCGAGCGCCATCGAACGGCTGACGACGTCGCGGCTGGCGAGGTCCTTCGCGGAAGGCGCATAGCGCTCCATGAAGCGCTCGCCTTCGGAGTTGGTGAGGTACCCGCCCTCGCCGCGCGCGCCTTCGGTGATGAGCACGCCTGCGCCGTAGATGCCGGTGGGGTGGAACTGGACGAATTCCATGTCCTGCAGCGGGAGCCCTGCGCGCAGCACCATGCCGCCGCCGTCACCGGTGCAGGTGTGGGCAGAGGTCGCGGTGAAGTAGCAGCGGCCATACCCGCCCGTCGCCAGCACGACGGCATGGCTGCGGAAGCGGTGGATCGAGCCGTCGTCCATGCACATGGCGATCACGCCGCGGCATTCGGGCACGCCGTTCGCGCCGGGCTCCATGATGAGGTCGATCGCGAAGTACTCGATGAAGAAGTCCGCGTCGTACTTCAGGCTCTGCTGGTAGAGCGCGTGGAGCATGGCGTGGCCGGTGCGGTCCGCCGCCGCGCAGGTGCGCTGAACCGGCGGGCCTTCGCCCATGTTCTGCATGTGGCCACCGAACGGACGCTGGTAGATCGTGCCTTCGGCGTTGCGGCTGAAGGGCACGCCCGCGTGCTCGAGTTCGTAGACCGCCGCCGGGGCTTCGCGCACCATGTATTCGATCGCGTCCTGGTCGCCGAGCCAGTCGGAACCCTTGACGGTATCGTACATGTGCCAGGTCCAGTGGTCCGGGCTGTTGTTGCCGAGGCTGGCGGCGATACCGCCCTGCGCCGCCACGGTGTGCGAGCGGGTCGGGAAGACCTTGGTGATGCAGGCGGTGCGCAGGCCCGCCTGGGCCGAACCCATCGTGGCGCGCAGGCCCGAACCGCCGGCGCCGACGACGACGGTGTCATAGGTGTGGTCGATGATCTTGTAGGCAGTGGAAGCCATGGCTCAGACGCCCCCGAGAGCGATGCGCACGACCGAGACGATGCCGAAGGCAGCGCCCGCGAACGGCACGAAATTGACGAACAGCCAGGCGGCGATCTTGCCGCCATCCTCATGGACGTAGTCTTCCAGCATGACCTGGATGCCCAGGCGCGCGTGGTAGAACGTGTTGATCAGGATGAGGATCAGCGCGGTGGCGGGCAGCGGCTTGGCCGCCCAGGCATGCACCGTCGCGTAATCATGCGAGGGCATGAGCGCGAGGCTGATCATCAGGAACGGGATCAGCACGAGATTGCCGACCGCCGTCAGCCGCGAGGACAGGAAGTGACCCGTGCCGTGGTGGCTGGAGCCGAGACCGCGCACGCGGCCGATGGAAGTTCCGTTACCCATGGGATGTCCTTGAGAAAGGTATGGGGTGAAGGGTTCAGCGCAGCAGCACGACTGCCCAGAACAGGCTGGTGGCCGCGACCGAGAACAGGAGCGTCAGCGAGGACCAGCGCGCATTGGCTTCCAGCTCGTAGCCCGCGCCGATATCGAGCACGAAGTGGCGGATGCCGCTCGCCATGTGCTGGAAGAACGCCCAGGTGAGGCCGACGAGGACGACTTTGCCGAGCAGCGCGGTTGCCGTCTGCAAGCCGCCATCGGGGGCGAGCCAGACCCAGTCGAGGAAGGTCTGATAGCTTTCCGGACCACCGGCAATCGCGCCGACCCACCAGAGGAACAGCGCAAGGCCCACAAAGGCCAAGCCTTCGCCCGTGATGCGGTGCAGGATCGAGACCAGCATGGCCGGACCCCAGCGCCAGATTTCGAGATGCGGCGAAAGTGGCCTCTTGCCGGGCGCCTGCGCCATAGAACCCCCTAAATTGATTACCAAAACCTCTCATGCCTGTGGAGCATGAAGCGAGTGCGATTCGTATTAGCCCAAATGGCCGGGTGTGCAACTATCGCGACGGGGCAATTCCCCTGCCCCTGTTGCACGGCCCATATTCGCTGGTAGAGCGCTTGATGATGCAAGCACCTGTCATTTTAGTCACCGGCTCGACCCGGGGCATCGGAGCAGCGCTCGCCGACGCGCTCGGCGCGCGCGGCGCGGCGGTCATTCGCCATGGGCGCAAGGAGGCACCGGGCGTGGTCGGCGCTGATCTGGGCGAGCCGGCCTCGGCGGAAATGCTGTGGGAACAGGCGCTGGAAATGGCGGGCGGGGCAATCGACATCCTCGTCAACAATGCGGGGCTGTTCGCCGCCAATCCCATCGATGCCTCGGACATCGCGTGGCTGGACGGCTGGGAGGAAACGCTGCGGATCAACCTCACCTCCGCCGCGCAGCTTTCGCGGCTGGCGGTGCGGCACTGGCAGGCGCGCGGCGTGGGCGGACGAATTGTCCATGTCGCGAGCCGGGCGGCCTACCGCGGGGATTCGCCCGCGCACTGGCACTATGCGGCGGCCAAGGGCGGGATGATCGCGATGCACAAGACCATCGCGCGGGGGTACGCCGCGCAGGGCATCCTGAGCTTTGCGGTGACGCCGGGCTTCACGAATACCGACATGGCGGGCGATTACCTCGCCAGCCGGGGCGGACCGGGGCTGCTGGCGGACATTCCGCTGGGCCGGGTGGCGAGCCCGGAGGAAATTGCGGCCATCGGCGTGTTCTGCGCGCTCGATGCGCCTGCGAGCATGACGGGAGCGGTGATCGATGCGAATGGAGCGAGCTTTGTTCGCTAGGGCGCTGATGGCGCTTGCCCTGGCAGCAGCACCGGGCCTCGCCTTCGCGCAGGCCGGACCGGACCGCGCGGCCACGCAGGCGGTGGTGAAGCAGTGCGAGGGCAGGGAGGACTTTTCCGCCCCTGCCCCGCCCGCGCGGCTTTATGGCAACACCTGGTATGTCGGAACCTGCACGGTCTCGGTGCTGCTGGTTACCTCGCCGCAGGGGCATGTGCTGGTCGATGCCGCGACCGAGGAGGCCGCTCCCTCGATCCTCGCCAATATCCGCGCGCTGGGGTTCCGGCCGGAGGACGTGCGCTGGATCGTGACGAGCCATGAGCATTTCGACCACGTCGGCGGGCTGGCGGCGCTGGTGAAGGCCACCGGCGCAAAGGTGGCGCTGAGCGCGCCGGCGGCGGCGGTGATTGCCAGTGGCAAGGTCGATCCGGCGGACTCGCAGGCTGCGGTGCTCAAGGATCACGACTTCGCACCGGTCGCGGCGGACCGAATCGTCCAGACCGGCGATGTCGTGCAGGTCGGCCCGCTGCGGCTGACCATGCTGGCGACGCCGGGGCACACCACCGGTTCGAGCAGCTGGTCGTGGCAGAGCTGCGCCGAGCGGCAGTGCCAGACGGTCAGCTACATCGATAGCATTTCCGCGCTTGCGGCCGGACCTTACCGCTTCACCGATCATGCCGACGTTGTCGCCCGGTTCCAGCGCACCTTTTCCGCAATCGCCGCGCTGAACTGCGGCATCCTTGTGACGCCGCATCCCTCGGTGAGCGATCTGTTCGAACGGATGCTGGGCGAGCAGCCGCTCGCCTCGCCGACGGCTTGCCGCGACTACGCCGCCATGGGCCGCCGCAATCTCAATGCGCAGCTGGTGCGGGAAACCGTCAAGTGAGCTGGAAGATCACCGTCCGCGCGCCCGCCCACGTGGTGCGCGCGGCGCTTGTGGCGCATGAGGATGCGCAGGACTGGGATTTCTCCATTGTTCTGGGTGGCGGGCAGACCGATCCGGCGGTGCCTGATGCCTGGCAGCTGGAAGCCTGGCTGGAGCGCAAGCCGATGGCGGCGGACACGGCGGCGATTTCGGCATTGTTCGCCGAGGGCGCACCCAAGCTGATCATCGAGGAACTGGCAGATGCGGACTGGGTGACGTTGAGCCAGCAGAATGTCGAGCCGATCACCGCAGGCCCTTTCCATGTCCGCACGCCGGATCACCGTCCGGCTCCCGGCTTTCGCGATTTCGTGATCCCGGCGAGCCAGGCTTTTGGAACAGGTCATCACGAGACGACTTCGGGATGCCTTGCCATGCTGGGGCATATGAAGGCCAAGGGCCTCGTCGTGCGCAATCTGGCGGATATCGGCACCGGGACCGGGCTGCTGGCGTTCGCCGCGCTCCACCTGTGGCCGCGCGCGCGGGCGACGGCGAGCGATATCGATGCGGTGTGCGGGCCGGTCGTGGCGGGGAATGCGGAGCTTAACGGCATCGCGCTGGGCGACGGGCCGGGCAAGCTGGCCATGGTCATCGCGCCGGGGATGGAGCATCCGCTGCTCCGGGCCGCTGCGCCTTATGACCTGCTGGTCGCCAACATTCTGGCTGGACCGCTCGCAGAATTGTCGCGCGACTTCGGCAAGGCGGTGGCGCCGGGCGGGAGCGTGCTGCTGGCTGGGCTGCTCACCGCGCAGGAGCCGACTGTGCGGGCTGCCTATACCCGCGCCGGCTTCTCTCTGCGCGCGCGGATGCAACGCGGCAACTGGTCGATCCTGTGGCTCAGACGGCGTTCAGGCCGCTGACGAGCAAGTCCAGGGCATTGCGGGTAAAGGCGATCATGTTGGCGAGGCGGTCGTCATGCCCCGTCTCGATCACCAGCGCCGCTTCGTAGTCTGGCCCGACCACGGCCGCCGCACTGGTGCCGGAGGCGACGCCCAGCGGATGCACGCCCGGCCCCGCGGCGCCGGTTTCCGCGACGCCCCAATCGCTTTCATAGCGCGCGCGGATGAGGCGCGCCTGCGCGAGGGCATAGGCTTCGGTGGCGGAAGTAAGCCCGCGCAGCGAGCCAGGCTCGTGCCCCAGCACCATGCGGCGGCCCTTGAGCGTGTAGATCACCCCGCCGCCGCGAAAGTAGGCCGAAGCGCCGGGCATCGCGAGGAGCGCGGCGGAAATGAGCCCGCCGGTCGCGCCATCGACGACAGCAATGGACTGGCCGCGCGTTTTGAGCAGCTTGCCTGCCTCGGTGCCGATGGGGGTGAGATCTTCGAAGGTCATGGAATGGAGTCCCAATCGCGTGTTTTCTTCAGCAGCCAGATCACACGCGGCAATTTCGCGTATCGCCGCTTGAGACGCCGCTCGTCGAGATCGATCCAATTGCACCGCAACATGCGGGCGGCTTCCGCGATCTGCCTCGCCCGATCGGCGTCGTAGGCTTCCTCGCCGCCCCAATGGTTGCAACCGGCGCGCCTCACAAGGAATTCGCGCACCGGGCGCGGGGCTGCCCGCATCTCGCGCCGGACACGGCCCTCATCAGGATAGGCCGACATCATGGTGGCAGCGGCGAGCAGCAGCAACATCGCCTTACCCCGCTGCCTTGACGATTTCGGCCCAGGCCGCCTCGTCGATCACTTCGATGCCAAGCGCGGCGGCCTGTTTGAGCTTGGAACCGGCGCCGGGACCGGCCACGACCAGATCGGTCTTGGCGGATACCGAACCGGCTGCCCGCGCGCCGAGTGCTTCGGCCTGTGCCTTGGCCTCGTCGCGGCTCATTGTCTCGAGCTTGCCGGTGAAGACGACTGTCTTGCCCGCAACGGCGCTGGCTTTCGTCTCGACGATGTAGTCCGGTGGCGAGACTTCGCTCAAGAGGTCGTCCCACACCGCCACGTTGTGCGGCTCGTGGAAGAAGTCGCCCAGCGCCTCGACCACGACGGGGCCGACGCCTTCGATGGAAAGGAGTTCGGCGCGGGCGTGTTCGGTCTCATCGTGCCCCTCCACCACCTTCGGTGGTTCCCCTCCCCGTTCCGGGGAGGAATGGGCGGCTTCTGCTACGGCGCGCAGCGCCGGCAGCGTGGTGAACCGCTTTATCAGGTCGCGCGCTGTCACCGCGCCCACGTGGCGGATGCCGAGCCCGAACAGCAGCCGCGCTGCATCGGGGCTGCGCTTGGCCTCGATCGCTGCCAACAGGTTGTCCACAGACTTGTCCTTCCACCCCTCGCGCCCGACGATCTCGGCACGGCGGCGGTGGAGGCGGAAGATATCGGCAGGGCTTTCCAGCCAGCCGAGGCCGAAAAACTCGACAATCGTCTTCTCGCCCAACCCCTCGATATCGAGCGCGCCGCGGCTGACGAAGTGGCGCAGGCGCTCGACGCGCTGGGCCGGGCAGATCAGGCCGCCGGTGCAGCGCACATCGACTTCGCCTTCTTCGGCGACGGCTTCGGACTGGCATTCCGGGCAGTGATCGGGAAAGTGATAGGCCTCGCGCGGTTCCTCGCGCGTCAGGTTGTCGACGACTTGCGGGATCACATCGCCCGCGCGCTGGAGCACGATGCGGTCGCCCACGCGCAGGCCGAGCCGGGCGATCTCGTCGCGGTTGTGGAGCGTGACATTGGTGACGGTGACGCCGCCCACAAGCACCGGACGCAGACGACCGACGGGAGTGAGCTTGCCGGTACGACCGACCTGAATGTCGATGGCTTCGATCACCGTTTCGGCGCGTTCCGCCGGGAACTTGCGCGCAAGGCCCCAGCGCGGCGCCTTGGCGACGAAGCCCAAGCGCTCCTGCCAGTCGAGCCGGTCGACCTTGTAGACAACGCCGTCGATATCATAGGGCAGCGACGGACGTTGCGCCCCGATGGCCCGGAAGTGCCCGACCATGGCTTCGACCGAGAGACAGCGCACCAGCAGCGGCGAGACGGGCACGCCCCATGCGGCGATCTGCTGCATCACATCGAATTGCGTCGCGCCAGGGACATGGCTCGCCGCGCCCCAGCCATGGGCAAGGAAGCGCAAGGGGCGGCTGGCGGTGACGCTCGCGTCCTTCTGGCGCAGCGATCCGGCGGCGGCATTGCGCGGGTTGGCGAAGAGCCGGTCGCCCTTCTCTTCCTGCGCGGCATTCAGGGCGGCGAAATCAGCCTTGGCCATATAGACCTCGCCGCGGATCTCGAACACGGCGGGGGCATCGCCGCTGAGGGTCTGCGGGATATCGGCGATATGGGCGACATTGGCGGTGACATCCTCGCCCACCTGCCCGTCGCCGCGTGTGGCGGCGCGGACGAGGTGGCCGTTCTCGTAGCGCAGCGAGCAGGAGAGGCCGTCGATCTTGTCCTCGGCGGTCATCGGCACTTCGGCCTCGGGCGGCAAGGCGAGGAAGCGGCGGACGCGGGCGACGAATTCCTCGACTTCCTCGTCCGAGAAGGCGTTGTCGAGGCTCATCATGCGAACCTCGTGGTTGACCTTGCTCAGCGGCGAGGCGGCGACTTCATGGCCCACCTTGCGGCTGGGGCTGTCCGCGCGGATGAGGTGCGGGAACGCCGCTTCGAGCTCCGCATTGCGGCGGACGAGCGCGTCGTACTCGGCGTCGCTGATCTCGGGCGCATCCTGCGCGTGATAGAGCCGGTCATGATGCGCGATCTGCCTCGCTAGGCGCATCAGTTCGTTGGCGGCATCGGCTTCGGAGATATCAGGCATCACTCTGCTCTCCCCAGCACGGTCACCACCAGCGAAATGCGCGCGCGGAAGCCGAGCGTTTCGTAGAGGCGGATCGCGTGGGTGTTGTGGGCGTAGCTGTGCAGGAACGGGGTGTCGCCGCATTCAAGGAAGCCCGCCAGCACGCGCTTGATCATGCGGCCAGCGAGGCCCCTGCCCTGGCGGTCGGGCGCGGTGCAGACGCCGCTCAGTTCGGCGAGGCCCGGCGCGGGGCGCATGCGCTCGCCGGCCATGGCGATGAGGCGGCCTTCTTCGCGCAAACCGTAGTAGGGGCCGTAGCGATGGGTGTGCGAGCGCCAGGGACCGGGCTGGGTTTCCAGCGCGAGCGCGGTCATTTCCGGCGCATCGGCTTCGGTCATGAGGATGAGCTCGGGATCGATCGGGTGCGATTCGAGCTGACCGTCGGCGATCATCTGGAGCAGCGGGGCGGTGCGCAAGGTCCGGGTGCCGGGCGGCGGGGCCTGCTCTTCGGCCTCGACCAGCCAGATCTCGTCGTCGGCGCCGGTGAGAAGGCCGGCAAGTTCGGCTTCATGGCCGGGCGCGGCGGCGGCGAAAGGGCCGTAGGTCGGATCGATGCGGCAGACCGTGCCGGTGGCCACGGCAAGCGAAGCCTGCGGGCCATTGAGCAGGGACCAGATCGGGCGGTCGAGCGGGTGGGAGGTCATGCCTGTTCGAGCAGACGTTCGGCCTGTGCGCGCGCTTCGGGGGTGATCTCGGCGCCGGACAGCATCCGCGCGATTTCCTCCTGCCGCCCCTCGGCATCGAGCTGGACGACCGAAGTGCGCGTGACGGTGCCTTCGGAGGACTTGGCGATGAGGTAATGCGCCGTGCCGCGCGCGGCGACTTGCGGGCTGTGGGTGACGGCGAGAAGCTGGCCGTTCGATGCGAGCCGCGCCAGACGTTCACCGATGGCGCTGGCCACCGCACCGCCGACGCCGCGGTCGATCTCGTCGAAGATCACCGTGGCGGCGCCGCCCTCTTCCGCCAGCGCGACCTTGAGCGCGAGGATGAAGCGCGAGAGTTCCCCGCCCGAGGCGATCTTGGCGAGCGGGGCGAAATCCGCGCCAGGGTTGGTGGAGATGAGGAACTCGGCGGCATCGACGCCTTGCGGGCCCCAGCGATCTTCCGGCAGGCGGACGACGGCGGTGCGGAAGCGGGCGGCATCGAGCTTCAGGGGCGCGAGTTCCGCCGCGACTGCCGCATCGAGCCGCCGCGCTGCTTCGGCGCGCGCGACCGAGAGGCTTTCGGCCTTGGCGCGGTAGTCGAGCCCGGCGTCCTGTGCGGCGCGGGTGAGGCCAGCGATGGCGGCTTCCCCACCTTCGATCTGATCGAGCGCGGCGCGCATTTCCAGCATGCGGGCGGGCAGTTCGTCGACGCTGCAGCCGTGCTTTCGGCCGGCGGCCCGCAGATCGAACAGGCGCGTCTCGATCCGGTCGAGCAGCATGGGATCGTGCGCGAGGGCCTCGGCGGCCTTCTCGAGCTTGTCCTCCGCCTCGCTCGCCTCGATCACGGCGCGGTCAAGCGCTTCCATCGCTTCGGTGAGCAGCGGGTGCTCGTGCGCGATACGGTCGAGCCGGCGCGAGGCGCTGCGCAGCGAGGCAAGCGCGGAATCCGAGCCGGACCAGAGGTGCTGGAGTTCAGCCAGATCTCCCGAAAGGCGCTCGCCCTTCTGCATGCCCGCGCGCTGCTGCGCCAGTTCCGCTTCCTCGCCCACTTCCGGCGCGAGCAAGGTGAGTTCGGCGAGATGCGCGACGAGGAGGTCCTGTTCGGCCGAGGCGGCGGCGAGACGTGCCTCGGCTTCGGCAAGCGCGTTTTCCGCAGCGCGCCACTTGTCCCATGCAGCGGTGACGTCCGCCACGTCGGCGCGGGCATAGCGGTCGAGCAGGGAACGGTGGCCGCGCGCGTTGACGAGGCCGCGGTCATCGTGCTGGCCGTGGAGTTCGACGAGACTGCGCGCGAGCTCGCGCAGCAGGGCGACGCTGACTGGCTGATCGTTGACGAAAGCCCGGCTGCCCACCGCATTGCCGCCTTCGGCCCGCAGGCGGCGGCGGATGATGAGCGGCTCGCCCGGCTCCACCGCGATCTCGGCATCGGCCAGCGCAGTGCGCAGCGCATCGGGCAGTGCGGCGAACTCGAACGTCGCCGTGACGCTTGCCTCATCGGTGCCGGCGCGGATCAGGCCGCCGTCGGCGCGGTCGCCCAGCACGAGGCCGAGCGAATCCAGCAGGATCGACTTGCCCGCCCCAGTCTCGCCGGTGAGCACGCCGAGCCCGCGCCCGAACGCAAGGTCGAGCGCTTCGATCAGGACCACATTGCGAATGGAAAGCCCGGTAAGCATCGTCAGCGATCCTTACCCAGTCCGCCGCGCCGCGTCACCATGCTCGCAAAGAGAACGCACGATGTTGGCAAACTTGTGGATAAGCCCGGGAAACAGGCCCCTGCGTGACATTGGTGTGACAGAGTGCAACGTGAGCGACACGGGATTGTGACAGGGATTCGGCTCAGTTAGCAAACTGATAGGGATTTCGGGATGACACGCCGCGCACAGGCCTGGGGAATGTCCTCCCCGGCGACCGAACTTGCCAAGTCCATTCCTGCCTGGCTCGATCTGCCCGAGCCGCGCGGTTTCCGGCCCAAGCGCAAGGTGCGCACGGTCTGGGTTTCGGACATCCACCTCGGCACGCGCGGCTGCAATGCCGACATGCTGCTCGATTTCCTCGCCTCGATCGAGTGCGAGACGCTCTATCTGGTCGGCGACATCGTCGACGGCTGGCGGCTTTCGCGCGGGTGGTACTGGCCCGATGCGCACAACGAAGTGGTGCGCCGCGTGCTCAAGATGGCGCACCGCGGCACGCGCGTGGTGCTGATCGCGGGCAACCATGACGAGATGCTGCGGCCCTATGCGGGCATGAGCTTCGGCGGGGTGGAGATCGCGCTGGAGGCGGTGCACACGACCGCCGACGGCCGCCGCCTGCTCGTGACGCACGGCGACAAGTTCGACGGCGTGGTGCTCTATGCGCGCTGGCTCGCCTTCCTCGGCGACCAGGCCTACGCCTTCCTGCTGCGCGCCAACCGCTGGTTCAACAAAGTCCGTCGCTGGTTCAAGCTGCCCTACTGGTCGCTCTCCGCCTACCTCAAGAAGCGGGTGAAGAACGCGGTGCAGTTCGTCTGCGCGTTCGAGGAAGCGGTGGCCCACGCGGCGCGCGACATGGACGTCGACGGGGTGGTCTGCGGACACATCCACTGCGCGGAAATCCGCCAGATCGGCGAGGTGACCTACTACAACGACGGCGACTGGGTCGAAAGCTGCACCGCGCTGGTCGAGGACCATGCAGGCGCGATCAGCATCGTCGACTGGGCGGCGATCTGCTTCGAGGAAGCCTTCGCCAAGACCGCCAAGGACAGCGCCGCCGAAGCTTCGCGGATCAAGGAAGAGGCATGAAGATTGCGCTGTGCACCGATGCCTGGCATCCGCAGGTCAACGGTGTCGTCCGGACGCTGGCCACCACCATCGAACATGTGACCGCGCGCGGCCATGAGGTGATGCTGGTCACGCCGAACCAGTTCTTCACCTTCGGCCTGCCGGGCTACAAGGAAATCCGCCTCGCCATGTTGCCGCGCTTCCGCACCCGGCGGATGCTGCGCGATTTCGATCCGGACATCGTCCACATCGCCACCGAAGGCCCGATCGGCTGGGCGGCGCGCGGCTGGTGCAAGGCGAACGGCGTGCCGTTCACCAGCGCCTTCCACACCCGCTTCCCCGAATATGCGGCGGTGCGTACCGGCCTCAGCCCGGACCGCTTCTGGCCGATCATGCGGCGTTTCCATTCCTCGAGCCACGCGGTGCTGGCCTCGACCCAGACCTTGCTGACCGAACTGGCCGGGCACGGCCTGACCCAGGCAAGGCTGTGGTCGCGCGGAATCGATGCAAGCCTGTTCCATCCGCAGCATGCGCCGCTCGATGTGCTCGCCGATCTGCCGCGCCCGATCCTGCTCAATGTCGGCCGCGTCGCGGTCGAGAAGAACCTCGGCGCGTTCCTCGATGCCGATGTGCCCGGCACCAAGGTCATCGTTGGCAACGGCCCCGACCTCGCGCAGCTGCGCGCGCGCTACCCCGATGCGAAGTTCCTCGGCGCGCTTTCCGGCGCGCCGCTGGCGCAGGCCTATTGCTCGGCGGACGTCTTCGTTTTCCCGAGCCGGACCGACACCTTCGGCCTCGTGATGATCGAGGCGATGGCCTGCGGGCTGCCGGTTGCCGCCTATCCGGTGCCCGGCCCCATCGACGTGGTCGGCCCCGGCGGCCTTGGGCCGGACGGCAGTCTGGCCGAACCGGTCGGCGCGCTGGACGAGGATCTGGCGAAGGCGATCTCTGCCGCGCTCACCTGCAACCGCGAGGCGGCTGCGGCTTACGGCGGCAGCTACAGCTGGGAATGCGCGACCGATCAGTTCCTCGGTGCGCTGGGCAGCGCCGCCCGAAATCGTACCGCGAGCAAGGCGGCCTGATCAGGCCCGCGTTGGAGCCGGGGCTCAGCTGGCGGTCGTGCCGGGCGCCTTCTTGTTCATCAGGCTGTAGGCGCGCTCGTACCACTCGTTGCCGGGATAGTTCGCGCCGAGCACGGCGGCGGACTTCTGCGCCTGCTCTGGCAGGCCAAGCACGAGATAGCTTTCGACGAGGCGGTAGAGCGCCTCGGGCGTGTGGCTGGTCGACTGATACTTGTCGATCACCGTGCGGAAGCGGAGCGCGGAGGCGAGCCACTTGCCGCTGCGCTGGTAGAAGCGGCCGATCTCCATTTCCTTGCCGGCAAGGTGATCGTTGACGAGATCGAGCTTGAGCCGCGCGTCGATGGCGTAAGTCGTGTTGGGATAGCGTCGGATCACTTCGGTCAGCGCGGTGAGCGCCTGCTGGGTGATCTTCTGGTCGCGCGTCACGTCGCTGATCTGCTCGTAATAGCACAGCGCGACGAGGTAGTAGGCGTAAGGCGCGTCCTTGTTGCCCGGATGGATCGACAGGAAGCGCTGCGCCGACTGCACCGACTTCGCATAATCGCGCGCGGCATAGTAGCTGAACGCGCTCATCAGCTGCGCACGGCGAGCCCAGGGCGAATAGGGGTGCTGGCGTTCGACTTCATCGAACAGCGCGGCGGACTGCTTCGCGTCACCCTTGTCCAGTCGGTCCTTGGCGGCGGCGTAGAGCGTATCGACGTCGCGCGCGACATAGGCCACGTCCTTCTTGGCCTTGGTACCGGCGCAGCCTGCGGTCAGTCCGAGCAAGGCGGTGGCGGAGGCTAGTGCGAGAAGGCGCAAAGGGCTGCGACCAGTGACAGGCGGGATCATGCCGGGTGCTATAGCCAGCAGGCGAATGAACGCCAAGTGAAGTTCGCAGCTTTTGCCGGACCTATTGCGCAGCTTCTGTGGGGGCTTCCTCGAACGGCGGTTCGAGCGTGATCGGATCGGCGAGCGTGATGCGGTCGAGCATCGCCGCCATCTCGTCGCGCAGCTGGAGCATCAGGCCGCGCAGGCGGCATTCGGCTTCAGGCAGGCAGTTGTTGCACGTCTCGTGCGCGTTGCGGCTGGCGCAAGGCGTGAGCGCGAGGCTGCCGCGGGTGAGCCGGATGATATCGCCATAGCGGATGTCGACGGGCGGAAGCGCGAGTTCATAGCCCCCTTCCCGCCCGCGGTGCGAAATCACGATGCCCTCGCGCGCCATTTCCGAGAGGATGACGGTGAGGAACTTGCGCGGGATGTTCTGCGCTTCGGCAATCGCGTCGAGCCGCACCGGACCGTGCCCCTGCCCGAAGGTATCGGCAAGGTGCTGGAGAGCGCGGATCGTGTATCGCGTCTTCTGCGAAAGCATGTCCCCAATTTGGCCGGGGACTGCCGAATGTCAACGCCGGGAGTAGAATTACCCCCGCCGCCGTTTACCCTTCAAGCGGCTCGACCGGACGCACCGCATAGAGCCCGAACGCCACGATCACCGCATAGCACAGCGCGGGCAGCACCAGCGCCAGGGTGAGGCTTCCAGTCGCATCGGCGAGCGCGCCGGTAGCGAGCGGGACGACCGCGCCGCCGAAGATCGCGACGTTGATGATGCCTGACCCGTCCGCCGCGCGCTTGCCGAGGCCTTCGCAGGCGAGCGTGAAGATCGTGGGGAACATGATCGAGTTCATCAGGCCGATGGCGAGCAGGCTATATGCCGAGACGAGGCCCGAAGTGTGCGTCGAGATCGCCAGCAGCGCGATCGCACCAGCCGCGCAGCCCGCGAGCGTCCTGCCCGGGCTGACGACCCGCAGCAGCGCCGAGCCGATAAAGCGGCCGACCATTGCGCCGAACCAGTACTTCCAGATCTCGCCGCCCGCCGCCTCGTGCGTGAGGCCCATGACGGTGGGCTGCGCGAGATAGTTGACGATGATCGAGCCGATCGAGACTTCGGCACCGACATAGAGGAAAATGCACAGCGCACCGAAGCCGAAGCGGGGCCGCGAAAGGAGCGCGAAGCTGGCGGAGAGCGAGCTTTCCTCGTGGCGCTCGCCCTTCAGGCGGTTGCGATTGGCCCAGACGACAGCGGCGACCAGCGCGAGGCTGACGGCGAGGCCGATGTAGGTGTTGACGACCAGCTGGCTCTCGGTGACGCGATAGGCATCGAGCGCCGGGCCGACGAGCTGATCGGCCTTCACGTCCTTGATCTGGCCGAGGATGAGGCTGGCGCCGACGAGCGGGAACAGCACGGTGCCGAGCGAGTTGAACGCCTGCGCGAAGGTCAGGCGGCTGCTGGCAGTCTTTGCCGGGCCGAGAAGCGAGATCAGCGGGTTGGAGACGACCTGCACCAGCACGACGCCGCTGGCGAGAATGAACAGCGCGAGGAGGAAGAGCACATAGAGCGCGCTTTGCGAGGCGGGAATGAACAGCAGGCAGCCCGCCATCATCGTCAGCAAGCCCACCGCCGCACCGCGCATGTACCCGATCCGCTTGACCAGCGCCGCGCCGGGGACGCCGACGACGAAATAGGCGGTGAAGAAGCAGAACTGCACCAGCATGGCCTGGGTGTAGTTGAGCGTGAAGAGGTCCTTGAGCTTCGGGATGATCACATCATTGAGCGACGTGATTCCGCCGAACAGGAAGAACAGCGCCATGACGAAGACGCGCAGTTCGGGGGCATCGATATTGCCGGAATCGGACGCGGAAGCGGAATCAGCAGCGGCTGTCGGGGCCATGGCCATGGGGTCTAACTCTCCTTGCAGCCGATTATCCGCCGGCCTTGCTGGCCCTGTTTGTGCCAAGCATGGGAGGAAAGTCCACCTGCATATGCGGCGCATACGTATCGCCGGGGTGGACAGGAGTCCCCCATTCTCCGGAGCTTATACGACAAGCCCCGCTCCGATCGGGCCGGAGCGGGGCTCAAAAGTGAACGTTATCAGCGCGCTGTTACTTCGCCGCGGCCTTGAGGTAGGCGATCACGTCGGCGCGGTCCTGCGGGTTGCTGAGGCCCGGGAAAGCCATGCGCGTGCCGGGGACATACTTCATCGGCGCGGTGAGGAACTGGTCGAGCGTATCCGGACCCCAGGTCACGCCCTTGCTCTTCATGCCGGCCGAGTAGCTGAAGTTGGCGAACGTGCCCGCCTTGCGGCCGATCACGCCCTTGAGGCTGGGGCCGAGGCGGATCGCGCCGGTATTGAGATCGTGGCAGGCGGCACAACGGGCAAAGACCGTCTTGCCACGGGCCGCATCGCCCGCCGGAAGGGCAGCCTGCGCCGCCGTGGCTGCGGCGAGTGCCGCGAGCGTGACCGCGCCGAAAGCCGTGAAACCAAGACCAGTCTTCGAAATTGCCATGAGAAACTCCCCTGTCTGACCCCGACCTTTTAGGACCGGCGTCCTGTATCCGAGCTTAATGTGTTGTTCGCCGGCCCGAAAGGTTCAGGTCCGGTTCGGTGCGGAAAGATAGACCTTGATGATGAGCCGGTAGAGTTCGGCCTGCTCGTCCGCCGTCAGCGGGCTGAGCAGATCGGCTTCATCGGTGAAGATGATCTCGCGCGCGGCGGTGAGCGTGGCGGTGCCGGTCTCGGTGATCCACAGGCCTCCGGCGCGGCGATCGAGCTTCGAAGGTTCCGAGACGAGATGGCCGTTGAGCGTGAGCTGGCGGACGAACTGGTGCACGGTCGGCCGCTCGATCTTGAAGAAGCGCGACAGGTCGGACTGCTTGACGCCGGGATTGGCGTTGACCAGCCAGAGGATCGCGACCTGCTTGGGCGTGACCTTGAACGGTTCAAGCTGGCGCTCGATCCGCGAGACGAGCAGCGTGTTGATCGAGCCGACGTGGATGCCGAGAATGCGGTCGAGCCCGTCGAGGTCTAGTTCGGGCGTGGCGGCCTGCCGACTGAGCGGCACCGGGCGCGTCGCAGTGTCATTGGACCGCGTTGTCTCGATCGACAAGGGGTGGCCTTTCTGTCTCGCTGAGGCGGATTGCGACGGTTTCCTTACGTCGGCGGAAGTCAGGACGCAAATTTTTGTCGCAGTGCAGCGTGAAACGCGGGGGATTTACAGGGTGGGTGCTGTGCTTGGCCCTTGCCCACCCCAAACCCCTCCCGCATGCGAGAGGGGCTTCAGGTCGACCTCAATGGCGGATCAGGTAGTCGAAGGCGGAGAGTGCGGCCTTCGAGCCCTCGCCCATGGCGATGACGATCTGCTTGTAGGGCACGGTCGTGACGTCACCCGCCGCGAAGACGCCGGGCAGGCTGGTCGCGAGATGGCTGTCGATCTCGATCTCGCCGTAGTTGGTCATGGCGAGCGCGCCCTGCAGCCATTCGGTGTTGGGGACAAGGCCGATCTGGACGAACACGCCTTCGAGGTCGACGCGGTGCTCCACGTCGGTGGTGCGGTCGCGGTAGACGAGGCCGGTGACCTTCTCGCCGTCGCCGGTCACTTCGGTGGTGCGCGCCGAGGTGATCACGGTGACGTTGGGCAGGCTGCGCAGCTTGGTCTGGAGCACGGCGTCGGCACGCAGTTCGCTGTCATATTCGATCAGCGTGACGTGCGCGACGATACCGGCAAGATCGATCGCCGCCTCGACGCCCGAGTTGCCGCCGCCGATCACCGCGGTGCGCTTGCCCTTGTAGAGTGGGCCATCGCAGTGCGGGCAATAGGCGACGCCCTTGTTGCGGTATTCCTCCTCGCCCGGCACGCCGATCTGCCGCCAGCGCGCGCCGGTGGAGAGGATGACGGTCTTTGCGCGCAGGCTTGCGCCGCTTTCGAGCTCGACCGTGGCGAGGCCGTCGCCGTTGGCGGGCTTGAGGCTGACGGCCTTCTGCAGGTTCATCACGTCGACATCGTAGTCCTTCACGTGCTGTTCCAGCTGCGCGACAAGGCGCGGGCCTTCGGTGTGCTGGACCGAGATGAAGTTCTCGATGCCCATGGTGTCGAGCACCTGCCCGCCGAAACGCTCGGTGACGACGCCGGTGCGGATGCCCTTGCGCGCGGCATAGATCGCCGCTGCCGCGCCGGCCGGGCCGCCGCCGACGACGAGCACGTCGAACGGCTCCTTGGCGGCGATCTTCTCCGCCGCGCGGGCGACCGCGCCGGTGTCGATCTTGCTGGCGATCTGCGCGAGATCCATGCGGCCCTGCCCGAACGGCTCACCATTCAGGAACACCTGCGGCACGGCCATGATCTTGCGGGCTTCGACTTCATCCTGGAACAGCGCGCCGTCGATGGCGACATGCGTGACCTGGGGGTTGAGCGCGGCCATGATGTTGAGCGCCTGCACAACGTCCGGGCAGTTCTGGCAGGTCAGTGAGAAGAACGTCTCGAAGTGCAGCGGTCCTTCGAGGCCGCGCACGGTTTCGAGCAGGTCCGCTTCTTCCTTGGGCGGATGACCGCCGACATGGAGCAGCGCGAGGATCAGCGAGGTGAATTCGTGGCCGAGCGGCAGGCCGGCGAAACGCACCCGGGCTTCTTCGCCCGCCGCGCCGATGGCGAAGCTGGGCTTGCGGGCGTCGGTGCCGTCGAAGCGGGCGGTCACCTTGTGGGAGAGCGCGGCGATCTCCTCGACGAGGCTTTTCGTGTCGGCGCTCTTCTGGCCTTCCCCGAGCGAAGCGACGAGCTCGATCGGACGGCGCAGATTGCCGAGATAGGTCTTGAGCTGGGCGGTCGTGGCGGCATCGAGCAGCGACATGGCGGAGAGTCCTTGAGGAGGCGTGCGGCGTCCGGCGCGGGGGTGGCATCACCGGCGCGCGAAGGGGAGCTGCATGGAAACGAGGGGCCGGGCGGCGGCAGAGGGGGGAGGAGAAACCGCCGCCCGGCGGGGTGCGAGAGGCCGTGCGGGGGGAGTGCCGGCGCTCTCGCATCAGGTCATCAGATCTTGCCAACCAGGTCGATCGAGGGCGCGAGGGTCTCGCTGCCTTCTTCCCACTTGGCCGGGCAGACCTGACCGGGGTGCTCGCGCCAGTACTTGGCGGCCTTGATCTTGCGCACGAGTTCGGCAGCGTTGCGGCCCACGCCCTCGGGCGTGATCTCGATCAGCTGGATGATACCATCGGGATCGACCACGAAGGTGCCGCGATCGGCGAGGCCGACGCCGGGGCGCAGGTTGTCGAAGGCATTGGTCAGCGTGTGGTTTTGGTCGCCGACGAGGTAGTAGGTGATCTTGCCGATCGCCGGCGAGCTGTCCGCCCAGGCCTTGTGGCTGAAGTGCGTGTCGGTCGAGACGCCGAACACTTCGACGCCCATGCCCTGCAGCTCGGCGTAGTTATCCTGGAGGTCTTCGAGTTCGGTCGGGCAGACGAAGGTGAAGTCGGCCGGGTAGAAGAAGAACACCGCCCACTTGCCGGCGATATCGGCTTCGGTGATGTCGACGAACTTGCCTTCCTTGTAGGCCGTGTTGGCGAAGGGCTTGATCGGGGTGCTCAGCAGGGACATGCGCTCGCTTCCTTGTGATCGCGGGCCGGAATGGTCCGCATGAATGGGGTTAGCCGGTGTGGCTGGCGCGCCTTTAGCGCGAGTCGGTGCGCGGCGCTAATGATCAATCCTGAGCGTATTGATTGATTGGATCGATCAATCACGACCGCGCTTCCGCCCGCCGCAAAGATGGTTAGCGCCTTCGTGTTCGGCAATAGGCAAAGCGCCCGATAGCCCGTTTCACACGCCGCGCACCGGCCTGATGGCATCTCCCGCACCCAACAAACATGCGGAAAGTCTGTGCAGCGATGAAGGGCGTCGTGTTCAACCTCCTCGAGGATGCCGTGGTGCGCGAGCATGGCCTGCTCGCGTGGGACAGCCTGCTCGAAATGGCGGGGCTGGAAGGCGCCTATACGTCCCTTGGCAGCTATCCTGACAGCGAGGTGGTGCGGCTTGTCGACGCCGCCTCCACCGCGCTGGGGCTGAGCGCGGGCGAGGTCCTGCGCTGGTTCGGGCGCAGCGCCATTCCCTTGCTCCACGAACGCTACGAGATGTTCTTCACGCCGCACAAGAGCGCGCAATCGTTCGTGGCGAGCATCAACGACATCATCCATCCCGAAATCCGCAAGCTCAATGCCGGAGCCGGCTGCCCGCATTTCCATTTCCACGATCTGGACGATGGCCGCACCGGCCTTGCCTACAAGTCTCCGCGGCGCATGTGCCGACTGGCGCACGGCTTCATCGAGGGCGCGGCGGATCACTACGGCGACCGGGTGGCCATCGAGCACCTCTCCTGCATGCTGGATGGCCATCCCGTGTGCCGGATCGCGCTGGACTGGAACCCGTGAAGCAGGAAGCGATCCCCCTCCCCGATGATGCGGCGATGGCCGTCGAGCGGCTCGAACGCCTCGTCCAGCGCGAACGCGAGGGGCGGCTGCAGGCCGAGGCGATCGCCGAGCGAGGCTTGCGCGAACTGTACGAAAGCCAGGTGCGGCTCGCGCTGCTGCAGCGGATCACCGATTGCGCCAATCGTTCAAACGATTTCAGCGAAGCCATCGGCGAAGTGCTCAAGGAAATCTGCGAGCACATGAACTGGGCCTTCGGCACGGCCTACCGCGTCGAGGGCGGCGGCGCGGCGGTTTCCTGCGACGCGTGGTATACCGCGGAACCGGCGAAGCTGTTCCCGCTGGTAGAAGCGACGCGGGATCGGACGTTCCCCCGCGGCGAAGGCCTGCCCGGCCGCGTGCTGCGCGATGGCCACCCGCACTGGATCGACGAGACCGAACTTGCCGCCCATGCCTGCCGCCGGATCGCCGCAGCCTGTTGCGGGGTACGTTCCGCCTGCGGCTTTCCGGTGCTGATCGGCGACGAGATCGTCTGCGTGCTCGAATTCTTCTCGCATACGTCCATGCTGGACAAGGACGCGATCCTTTTGACGGTGACTCAAGCCGCGACGCAGCTTGCCCGGGTGATCGAGCGCGAGCGCGCGCGCGCGACCCTGCTTCATGATGCGCTGCACGATGCGATGACCGGCCTGCCCAACCGTACGCTGCTAGACGAACGCTCGCGCGCGGCGTTCGAGCGCCTCCCGGAAAGCCGCGAGGGCCTTGCCGTGCTGGTGATCGACCTCGACGGGTTCAAGGCGATCAACGACAAGTATGGCCATCATGCCGGCGATATCGTGCTGATCGAGACGGCGCGGCGCTTCGACAGCGTGATCACCGCGCGGATGGGCGGCCGGAGACGCGGCGATCAGGCGAGCTGGCGAGCAACTCTGGCGCGAGTGGGCGGTGACGAATTCGTCGTTGTGCTCGATGCCCTGCCCGATCCGGCCATCGCCATGGACCTTTCGGGTGCGCTGATCGATGCGCTGAAAGCACCGATCCTGGTGGCGGACGAATACGTCAACGTCGGGCTTTCGATCGGCATCGCCCACAGCGGCACGAGCTATTGCTCGGTGGAGCAGCTGCGGCAGGATGCGGACCTTGCGATGTACGAGGCCAAGTCTGGCGGCCACGGCGGCGTGGTGACATTCTCGGAAAGCCTCGGCAACGAGCGGCGCAACCGCATGGCGCTGGAAAGCGAGCTGCGCGATGCGATCCGCGAGAAGCAGTTCACGCTCTATTACCAGCCGATCTTCGCGCTGGGAAAGGCGGGCGCGAACACCGGAAAGCTGCGCGGTTTCGAAGCGCTGATCCGCTGGAATCACCCGGATCGCGGTCTGGTCGAGCCGGGGCGGTTCATTCCGGCGGCCGAAGCAGGCGGGCTTATCGTGTTCATCGGCGACTGGGTATTGCGGCAGGCCTGCAACGCGATGGCGCGGCTCCATGCCGAGATGACCGCGCAGGGCCTCGATCCCGGCGAGCTGCCCTACATCAGCATCAATATCGCGCCGCAGCAGTTCCTCCAGCCCACGTTTTCCTCGCACGTCCAGCGCGTTCTGCTGGAGACCGGCGTGCCCCCCGAACTGGTGCGCCTTGAGGTGACCGAGGGCGTGGCGATCATCGATCCCGACCAGACGCGGCAAGTGCTGGAACAGGTCCGCAGCTGGGGGGTGAAGACGAGCCTCGACGATTTCGGCACCGGCTATTCCTCGCTGAGCTATCTGCAGAACCTGCCGTTCGACACGCTCAAGATCGACCGCTCGTTCATCGCCTCGATGGACGATCCCAAGAGCCGCAAGATCATCCGCGCGATCCTCGACCTCGCCAGCAATCTCAACCTTTCGGTGGTGGCCGAAGGAATCGAGACGATGGAACAGGGCGCTTCGCTGCGCGAGATGGGCTGCGAATATGGCCAGGGTTATCATCTCGGCCGGCCGCTGGATGAAGCGAGCGCTTTCGCGCTGGTCTGGCCGGAAGGAACGGCATCGGCTGCGTAAAAACCCTCTGCGGAGACGGCGGGACCGGCTATGATGGCGCCAGTACCGTCACCAGCCGCAGCAAGGAGCCGCCGATGGCCATGAACAGTCCCTGGAGCCACACCCGCAGTGCGGGCATTGCCGACGATATCGATTTCGAGATCAAGGGTCAGGAGCTGCAATTCGTCGAGATCGAGCTCGATCCCGGCGAAAGCGCGGTGGCCGAAGCCGGGGCCTTCGTGTGGAAGGACGGCTCGATCGAGATGACCACCGTGTTCGGCGACGGCAGCGCGGATCAAGGCGGCGGCTTCATGGGCAAGCTGCTCGGCGCGGGCAAGCGCCTGCTGACGGGCGAGAGCCTGTTCACCACCGTGTTTACCCATACCGGCCACGGCAAGGCGCGCGTGGCGTTTGCCTCCCCCACCCCCGGCGCGATCCTGCCGCTCAAGCTTTCGGATCTGGGCGGCACGCTGATCTGCCAGAAGGACAGCTTCCTGTGTGCCGCACGCGGGGTGAGCATCGGGATCGCGTTCCAGCGCCGGATCATGACCGGGCTGTTCGGCGGCGAAGGCTTCATCATGCAGAAGCTGGAAGGCGACGGCTGGGTCTTCGTGCAGATGGGCGGCACGCTGACCGAGCGGACGCTGGCGCCGGGCGAGGAACTCCATGTCGATACCGGCTGCCTTGCCGCCTACACGCCGGGCGTGACCTTCGACCTGATCGGCGCGGGCGGCGTGAAGAGCGTGCTGTTCGGCGGCGAAGGCCTGTTCTTCGCGCGGTTGACGGGGCCGGGCAAAGTGTGGATCCAGTCGCTGCCGTTTGCGCGGCTCGCCGGGCGGATGCTGGCGGCGGCCATGCCGGGCGGCGGGCAGAACCGGGGTGAAGGCTCGGCGCTGGGCGTGCTGGGAGACTTCATCGACGGGAACCGCTGAGCGGCGGGTTCGGATGCGGGGAGGCGCTGCGGGCACCTCCCCTCACCCGCCTTGGTCAGAACGTGAGCTTGACCGTGCCGCCGAACGTGCGCGGATCGCCGACATTGCCGACGATCAGACCGGTGCTGCCGGGCGCGACCGCGAGCTGATCGAAGTAGTTCACATCGAACGCGTTGCGGACCCAGCCGAAGACATCGATGCCGTTTTCCGTCCGGAAGCCGAGGCGGAAGTTCGACAGCGCATAGCCATCGACATTGGTATAGGCCGAGGGGCTGGCATTCGACGACCATGACGAGCGGTAGCTGCCGTCGAAGCCCAAGTAGACCTGGCCTTCCTTGCCCAGCAGCGTGACCGGGACGTTGCCTTCGGCGCCATAGGAGAACGCCCACTTCGAGACACCGGGGAGGCGCGAGCCCGAAATGTCGCACTGTGCGGGGCTGATGCCGGGCGTACCGGGCGCGGCCGTCGGGCCGGTGGGCACGCCGTTCGCATCGAGCGGCTGTGCGGTGCCGCCCGAGAGCTCCGGCGGGCACGGCGCATTGGTGAACTTCACGAACTTGGCATCGGTATAGGCGCCGTTGCCGTAGACGTTGAAGCGCTCGCTCGGGCGGAACGAAGCATCAAATTCCACGCCCAGCGACCGCGCCTTGTCCGCATTGGCGAGGTAGCCGCGGATCAGGCCCACCGCAAAGTTCGAGACCTGCGCCTGATAGTTGCCGATATCGGTGCGGAAGGCCGATAGGTTGAAGGTCACCTTGCGGCCGAACCACTGGGTCTTGATGCCCACTTCGTAGTGATTGACCGATTCCGGCTTGATCGTGGCAAGATCGAGCAGCGGCACGCCGGTCACGGCATCGGCAGGCACGCCGTTGAGGTTGATGCCGCCCGTCTTGAAGCTCTTCGCATAGGTTGCGTAGAGGTGGATGTCGCGGGTGACATCCCACGCGGCGGTGACGTCGCCCGAGAAGTTCCAGTCGCTGAAGTTCGCCTTGAACGATTGCGGGGCAAGCACCGCCAGCTGCGCGCGTTCGCGAGCGCTGTTAAGCGTCCTTCCAGCCGAATCAAATTCGAACACCACAAGATTGCCAGCGCTGTCGGTGACGACCGAGTTGTAGTTGCCTTCCTTCTTGTCGTAGTTGAGGCGGAAGCCGGGCTGGATCGAGAACGTATCGGTCAGCTTGTAGGTGAACTTTCCGAAGATCGCGGCGCTGGTGTTCTTGAAGCTGATGGCGTTGTTGGCGGTCAGCCCGTCGAGCACGGTCGGATCACGCGACAAGGCGTTGCTCGGCGCGATCAGCCAGCGGCTGGCGGCTGCGCCCTGCTGCTGCAGGCCCTGCGTGGTGATCTTCTGGTAAAAACCGAAAGCACCCAAGGTGTAGCCCAGCTTGCCCGTCTCGCCCGAAAGGCGCAGTTCCTGCGAATACTGATCCTGCTGCGAGGGATTCTGCGACTTGGCGGTGATCGGCAGGCCGAGGAAGTCGCGGTCGTTCGAGGGGTCCCAATCCCAGAAGCGCCATGCGGTGACCGAGGTGATCGTGCCGATGCCCGTATCGATCTTTGCCCTGAGCGAGACGCCGCCGATCTTGTTCTTCGCGCGCAGCGGCGTATCGACGTCTGTGACGCGGTCGAACGGATTGGTGCTCGGCACCGCATAGTTCTGGGCGGCGGCGAGCGCCTCGTACTGGCGGTTGAGCGGCCGCTGGGTGGCGCCGACGCGCACGTGGAGCTGGGTGCAGCAAGCGGGATTCTGCCGGCTGAAGTCACCTGCCAGCGTAAACTCGACGCCGTTGGACGGCTTCCACAGGATCTGGCCGCGCAGGCCGAGGTTGTCCTGCGCGTTGACGTCGAGCTTGGAGGTGACGTTGTAGATCGTGCCATTGCGACGGGTGTATGACCCAGCCAGACGCACCGCGACGGTATCGGACAAGGGCGTGTTGACCGCCGCCTTGCCCTGGAAGAAGCCGTAGTTGCCGCCGCTCAGTTCGACACGGCCCTCGGTGTCGAACGAAGGCTGGCGGCTGGTGATGTTGATCGCGCCGGCGGTCGTGTTCTTGCCGTAGAGCGTGCCCTGCGGCCCGCGCAGCACTTCGATCTGCTTCACGTCGAGGAAGTCGAAGGTCGAGGACGCGACGCGCGCCATGTAGACGTCATCGACATAGATGCCAACGCCCTGCTCGATGCCGTCGTTGGTGAGGCCGAGCGGCGCGCCGAGGCCGCGGATGTTCACCGAGGTGTTGCGCGGGTTGGACGAGGTGAACTGCAGCGTGGGGGTGAGCTGCTGGAGGCGGCCCACGTTGAACGCGCCGGTCGCGTCGATGTGATCGCCGCCGACGACCGAAATGGCGAGCGGCACATCCTGCGCGGTCTCGGCCCGGCGGCGCGCGGTGACCACGATGGTGTCGTTGTCGGACTGGCCGGTGCCGACCGAGGTGGTCTGGTCAGCAGGCGCGGCAGCGTCGGTTGCAGGAGCGGTTTCGGCAGCAAAGGCCGGAGTGGCGGCGGCAAGCGGCAGGATCGCCGCTCCGCCGAGGAGCAGGACACGCAAAGTCATCGTCAATCCTTTGGATGAGGGTCACGATGCCTCCGGTGGTCCGGTTGGCGATTGTGAATGAAGTTAAGGGTAGTGGATCAGGTCAGCTCGGCTTGAGCCGCTTCTTTTCGGTCACGTCGATCTGGACGACGCGGCCTTCGTGCACGGTGAGCGCAACGGTGCCGAAGCGCAGTCCGGTCAGCGCCTCGCGCACGCTGGCGAGGCTTTCTTCGAGGTGGCGCTCCGCGTCGGAAGGCGCCGGTTGGGTGGTCATCGGGTTTCTCCTTGGGTCTGGTCTCCATTTGGGTTGAACACGCGGGCGCGGTGGGGATGGAAGCGGATCGTCTGGCCCAGCTGCGGCGCATCGCCGCTGCTCGGCAGATCGAGCTCGACGAACTGGCCACTGCCTTCGAGCAGGCCTTCCGCGCGCCACACCGCGCCCTTGCGGAACACGTTGTCGACGAGCAGCGCCTCCGCGCCGTCCGCCGCGAGCGTGATCTCGTGCGGGCGGAAGTGGATCTCGCCGCCGGGTGCCGGCAAGCGATTGGTCTCGCCCACGAAGTGCGAGACGAAGGGGGTTTCGGGGTTCATGTAGACCGCGTCCGGCGCGCCGATCTGTTCGATCCGGCCCTGGTTCATCACCACCACGCGGTCGGCGAGTTCGAGCGCTTCTTCCTGATCGTGCGTCACGAAGATCGAAGTGAGGCCCATCTGCTTGTGCAGATCGCGCAGCCAGCGGCGCAGGTCCTTGCGGACCTTTGCATCGAGCGCGCCGAAGGGTTCATCGAGCAGCAACAGGCGCGGCTCGATCGCCAATGCGCGGGCGAGCGCGACGCGCTGGCGCTGGCCGCCGGAAAGCTGCCCCGGATAGCGGGGCCCAAGGCCTTCGAGCTGGACGAGGCGCAGCAGCTCCTCGGCGCGGGCGCGGCGCGCGGCCTTGGGCAGGCGGCCCTTGCCCCGGCGCACGCTGAGCCCGAAGGCGACGTTGTCGGCCACGGTCATGTGGCGGAACAGCGCATAATGCTGGAACACGAAGCCGACATGGCGGTCAGCCACCGGGGTGCGCGAGACGTCATCGCCGCCGAGCAGCACGGTGCCGCTGTCCTGGAATTCGAGGCCAGCGATGATGCGCAGGAGCGTCGTCTTGCCCGAGCCCGAGGGGCCGAGCAGCGCGATGAACTCGCCCGGCGCGACATCGAGATCGATGCCGTGAAGCGCCGGATAGTCGCCGAAGCGCTTGGTGATGCCGCGAAGGTGGATCAATGCCGTGCTCCTGCATGGAGGCCGAAGCGCCATTCGAGCACCGTCTTGGCGACAAGCGTCACCAGGGCGAGCAGCGCCAGGAGAGAGGCGACCGCGAAGGCGCCGACGAAATCGTACTCGTTGTAGAGAATCTCGACATGGAGCGGCATCGTGTTGGTCTCGCCCCGGATATGGCCCGAGACGACCGAGACCGCGCCGAATTCACCCATGGCGCGGGCGTTGCAGAGCAGCACGCCGTAGAGCAGACCCCAGCGGATGTTGGGCAGGGTGACGTGCCAGAAGGTCTGCCAGCCGCTTGCGCCCAGGGAGATCGCGGCTTCCTCGTCGTCCTTGCCCTGCTCCAGCATGAGCGGGATCAGCTCGCGGGCGACGAATGGGAAGGTGATGAACACGGTCGCGAGGACGATGCCGGGGACCGCGAAGATGATCTTGAGGTCGTGCTCGGCCAGCCACGCGCCGAACAGGCCGTTGGCACCGAACAGCAGCACGAAGATGAGGCCCGAGACGACCGGGGAGACCGAGAACGGCAAGTCGATCAAGGTGATCAGCAGTGCCTTGCCGGGGAACTGGAACTTGGTGATCGCCCAGCTTGCGGCAATGCCGAAGACCATGTTGAGCGGCACCGAGATCGCGGCGATCAGCAGCGTCAGCCGGATCGCGGCAAGCGCATCGGGGGTGTGGAGCGCATCGAGGAACGGCCCCGCCCCTTCGCGCAGGGCCTCGCTGAACACCGCCAGCAGCGGCAGAAGCAGGAAGAAGCCGAGGAACACCAGCGCGACGGTGATCAGCACTGCGCGCATGATTGGGCTTTCGGTGGTGGCGCGCGTGTTCATGCACCCATCCTCCGGCGGCTGGCGGCCTGGATCAGATTGATCAGGAGCAGCACCGCGAAGGAAGCCAGCATCATCACCACGGCAATCGCGGTGGCGCCTGCATAGGCATATTGTTCAAGCTGGGTGACGATCAGCAGCGGCGCGATTTCAGTGCGGCCTGGCATGTTGCCCGAAATGAAGATCACCGAGCCGTATTCACCCACACCCCGCGCGAAGGCGAGCGCGAAGCCCGTGAGCAGCGCGGGGCCGATGGCCGGGAAGATGACCTGCGTGAAAGTCTGCCAGCGCGTGGCACCCAAGGTGGCGGCGGCTTCCTCCACTTCACAGCCGAGGTCGGCCAGTACCGGCTCGACCGAGCGGACGACGAATGGCAGGCCGATGAAGACGAGCGCGATGGTGATGCCGATCCAGGTGAAGGCAACCTTGATGCCAAGCGGTTCGAGGAACTGCCCGATCCAGCCCTGCGGCGCATAGAGCGCGGTGAGCGCGATGCCTGCGACGGCGGTGGGGAGTGCGAACGGCAGATCGACGAGCGCGCTCACCACCTGCTTGCCGGGGAAGTCATAACGCACAAGCACCCACGCGACGACCAGGCCGAACACAGCATTGACGAGGCCGGCGGCGGCGGCTGTCCCGAAGCTCAGCTGATAGGCCGCCATGGCGCGCTCGCTGAAGCCGACTTCGACGAACTCCGCCCAGCCAAGGCCCGCCGCCTTGAGGAAGATCGTGGCGAGCGGGATCAGCACGATCAGCGTCAGCCACGCGAGCGTGAAGCCGAAGCTGAGGCCGAAGCCGGGCAGCACGGAAGGCTGCCGCCATCGCCAAGTGGAAGTGGACATGGGGCGCCGCGCCTACTTCTTCGTGTAGATGCGGTCGAACACGCCGCCATCGTCGAAGAAGGTCTTTTGCGCCTTGGCCCAGCCGCCGAAGTCCTTGTCGATGGTGACCATCGGGATCTCGGGGAACTGCGCCTTGAACTGCTGCGCAATGGCCGGATCGCGCGGGCGGTAGAAGTTGTGCGCGATCGCGGTCTGCGCTTCGGGGGTGTAGAGGTAGCGCAAGTAGGCGTCGGCCACTTCGCTGGTGCCGTGCTTCTTGGCATTGGCGGTAACGACCGCGACCGAGGGTTCGGCGAGGATCGAGATCGAGGGCGCGACGATTTCGAACTTGCCCGCACCGAGCTTCTTCTCGGCAAGGAAGGCCTCGTTTTCCCACGAGATCAGCACATCGCCGATGCCGCGCTCGACGAACGTGGTGGTGGAGCCGCGCGCGCCGCTGTCGAGCACGGGAACATGCTGGAACAGCTGCTTCACATAGGCTTCGGCTGCCGCATCGCTGCCGCCCGCCTTGCGGCCATAGGCCCAGGCGGCGAGGAAGTTCCAACGCGCGCCGCCACCGGTCTTGGGATTGGCGGTGATCACTTCGACGCCGGGCTTCACGAGATCGCCCCAGTCCTTGATTCCCTTGGGATTGCCCTTGCGCACGAGGAACACGATCGTCGAGGTATAGGGCGCGCTGTTGTCCGGCAGGGCCTTTTGCCAGCCGGCATCGAGCAGCTTGCCCTTGGCCGAAATGGCATCGATGTCGTAGGCGAGCGCGAGCGTGGCAACGTCCGCTTCCAGACCATCGATGATCGCGCGGCTCTGCTTGCCCGAGCCGCCATGGCTCATGCGGAAGGTGACGTCCTTGCCGGTCTTCTGCTTCCAGAACGCCGCGAAGGCCGGGTTGATCGCCTGATAGAGTTCGCGCGTGGGATCGTACGACACGTTGGTCAGCTCGATCGCACCCGACTTGCTGCCGCTGCCTGAACAGCCCGCCAGCAGCAGGCCCATCACGAGCGAGCCGGCGAGAAATGCGCGGCGGGACTTGGATCGGCCTTCAGTCATGCATCGTACTCCCGTTTGCGTCGGCCGAAGGCTTGTGGCCTGCGGCGTCGGGTCGTCCCTAAACTCAATTAATCAGATAGACATTAGAGTTCTGCTTCGTGGCCGGAAAGAGAAGCTATGGGTGATGCGCCTCCAGCGCATGCCCCTGCCCCGCACTTTGCCCCGAATCAGTGCGAATCTGTCGCGAGGAAGCTTATCTCCACCTAATGAGTAGAGAATAGGTCAGCGCCGAAGCGAGGGAAATTGTCGACTAAATGAGTAGACATAGTTTGTTTCGAACGCCCCTCAGGTGATCGGGCATAAGGGTGCCGCTCCCCTTGCATGCCCCGCACTGCCTCGTGCTATGCGAGCGACTATGTCATCGCTCTGTTGCAATCGGCCAGCATTCCGCGCCGCGTTCCGCCGCAATCCGGCGGGCACAGGGGGGATCAATGGCCATGAGTGAACCGCAGCCGCTGGCAGCCAAGGAGAGCCTGCAAGCCCCGCCGCCGCACCGCTATTTCAACCGCGAGTTGAGCTGGCTGGCCTTCAATCGCCGCGTGCTGGCCGAAGCGCAGAACCCGAACTATCCGGTGCTCGAGCGGCTGCGCTTCCTCTCGATCTCGGGCAGCAACCTCGACGAATTCATGATGGTCCGCGTTGCCGGCCTTGCCGCGCAAGTGCGGCAGGGGATCGACGAGCTATCCATCGACGGGCTGACCCCGACGCAGCAGCTGCACGCCGCCTATCGCGGGGTCGAGGAACTGGTGCGCGCGCAGCAGGCGATCCTTGCCGATCTCACCGCGCAGCTCGACGAGGCCGGAATCCGCATCGTCGGCGACCGCAAGCTGGACAAGGCCCAGTCCGAATGGGTGGCGCAGTACTTCGAGGAACATGTGTTCCCGGCGCTGACCCCGCAGGCAATTGACCCGGCGCACCCGTTCCCTTTCATCAACAATCAGGGCACCGGCATTCTCTTCACGCTGACGCGGCTGGCGGACAGCGAGGCGGTGACCGAGATGATTCTTGTGCCGCCCGCGCTCCCCCGCTTCGTCCGCCTGCCGGGAGCCCCGGCGAGCTGGATCAGCATCGAGGAACTGATCCTGCGCGGCGCGGGCAAGCTTTTCCCGGGCTTCCGCATCCACGGCCACGGCACCTTCCGCGTGCTGCGCGACAGCGACATCGAGATCGAGGAAGACGCCGAAGACCTGGTCCGCTACTTCCGCACCGCGATCCAGCGGCGCCGTCGCGGCAAGGTGATCCTGCTGCAGGTCCAGGAAGACTTCGATCCCGAGGCGGAGGCGCTGCTGCGCGACAAGCTGCGGCTCGACCACGCGATGGTGATCAAGGCAGGCGGCCTGCTCGCAATGAACGGGCTTTCGGTGATCGTCGACACCGACCGGCCGGAGCTGAAGTTCGAACCCTATATCCCGCGCTATCCCGAACGCGTGCGCGAGCATGACGGCGATTGCTTCGCGGCCATCCGCACCAAGGATCTTGTCATCCACCACCCGTTCGAAAGCTTCGATGTGGTGGTCGATTTCCTGCGCCAGGCTGCCTCCGATCCGGACGTCGTCGCGATCAAGCAGACGCTCTACCGCGCCGGCAAGCAATCGGCCGTCATCGCAGCACTGATCGCGGCGGCGGAGGCGGGCAAGTCGGTGACCGCGGTGGTGGAGCTCAAGGCCCGCTTCGACGAGGAGCAGAACCTTCACTGGGCGAGCCAGCTCGAACGCGCGGGCGTGCAGGTGATCTACGGCTTCGTCGACTGGAAGACCCACGCCAAGGTGAGCATGGTCGTGCGGCGCGAGGGCGATGGCTACCGCACCTACTGCCACTTCGGTACGGGCAACTATCACCCGGTGACGGCGCGCATCTATACCGACCTCAGCTTCTTTACCGCCGACCCCAAGTTCGGGCGCGATGCAGGGCTGCTGTTCAACTTCATCACCGGCTACATCGAGCCCAAGACTACCGAAATGCTGGCGATCGCGCCCATCGGTGTGCGCCGCAAGCTCTATGAATGCATCGAACGCGAGATCGCCTTTGCGGCAGCGGGCAAGCCGGCTTCGATCTGGGCCAAGCTCAACGCGCTGACCGACAGCCAGCTGATCAGCCGGCTCTACGCGGCAAGCGAGGCGGGGGTGGAGATCAATCTCGTCGTGCGCGGCATCTGCTGCCTCCGGCCCGGCGTTCCGGGGCTTTCTGAGAAGATCCGGGTCAAGTCGGTGATCGGCCGCTTCCTTGAGCACAGCCGCATCTGGGCCTTCGGCAATGGCGCACCGCTGCCCAACCGCCGCGCCAAGGTGTTCATTTCCTCGGCCGACGGGATGACCCGCAACCTTGATCGCCGTGTCGAAGTGCTGGTGCCGATCAAGAACCCGACGGTGCACGATCAAGTGCTCGATCAGGTGATGCTGGCAAACCTGCTCGATACCGAGCAGAGCTGGATACTGGAGAGCGACGGCACTTATCACCGCGCCGATCCCGGGCCCAAGCCGTTCAACGTACACCGCTATTTCATGACCAATCCTTCGCTGTCCGGGCGCGGCGCGGCGCTCACCAAAGGCAGCAAGGTACCCAAGCTCGCCCTGCGACGCGGCGGGATGGCAACCACTTGACCCGACCGGACTGAATGACCCGCTATACCCGCGCCCCTGCCTACGTGCCCACCCGGGCGATCATCGACATCGGTTCGAACACCTTGCGCCTCGTCATCTATGGCGGACCGGCGCGCGCGCCCGAAGTGCTGCACAACGAGAAAGTGACCGCGCGGCTCGGCAAGGGCGTGGCGGAGAACGGCAAGCTGGGCCAGCGCGCGATGAGCACCGCGCTCGCGAGCCTTGCCCGCTATCGCACCCTGCTCGATCTCAAGGGCATTGCCGAGGTCGATGTTGTCGCGACTGCGGCGGCGCGCGATGCAGTGAACGGGCAGGACTTTCTCGCGCAGATCCGCGCGCTGGGCCTCACGCCGCGGCTGCTGAGCGGTGAGGAGGAAGCGATCACCAGCGCGCACGGCGTGATCGGCGCGTTCCCCCGCGCGCAGGGCGTGGTCGGCGATCTCGGCGGCGGAAGTCTTGAACTGGTCGATGTCGATGCGGATGGCTGCCGGCATGGCACCTCGCTCCCGCTCGGCACGTTGCGGCTGCCGGGCCTGCGAGCGGGGGGCGAGCGGGCGTTCGGGCAGACGGTCGCCAAGATGCTCAAGCGCGCGGATTGGCGGGCGGCTCCGGGCTCGACGCTGTACCTGGTCGGTGGATCGCTGCGTGCATTTGCCCGGTATGCGATGACGACGTCCGGCTGGCCGATCGACGATCCGCACGGATTCGAGATCGACGCGGCGCCCGCGCAGGCCCTCGCGAAGGCGCTGGCAAAGCGCAAACCCGAGGCGCTGCTGCCAGTTCCCGGGCTTTCGAGCTCGCGCCTTGCCGCGCTGCCCGATACGGCGGCCCTTCTCTTCGTACTGATCCGCGCGCTGCAGCCGGGGCGGCTCGTGTTCTCCTCGTGGGGCCTGCGCGAGGGACTCCTGTGGGAGCACATGGCGGACGGCGTGCGCATGCAGGACCCGCTGGTGGCGGGCGCGGCTGCGTTCGCGACCGAATACGGGATTGCCGCAGGGACCGCCGCGATGGTCACCGGCTGGACTGCCGCAGCGCGGCTCCCCGATGGAGTTGCCAGTTCCGAACACCTGCGACTGACAGCGACGATGCTGTGCCTTGCCACCGCGATGGTCGAGCCCAATCTGCGCAGTGACCTCGCGCGGGACTGGGCCCTGCGCAAGCGCTGGATCGGCGCCTCGCCCGTTGACCGCGCGATGCTGGCGGCGGCGATGATCGCCAACACCGGGCAAACCGATCTGCCGCCAGACCTCAGCCTGCTCGCCGCACCCGAGCAGTTGCGCACGGCTCAAGCCTGGGGCTTTGCGACACGGCTGTGCCGGCGCTTCAGCGGCAATACCGCGCAAGGGATCAGCGGCAGTGGCTTGCGGGTAGAAGAGGGCACGCTGGTGCTCAACGTGCAGCCGCAGATCGCGGTGCTGGTCAACGAAGGCGTGGAACGCGACCTCCGGACCCTAGCGGCACATCTGGGGCTGAAGGCGGACGTGCGCTAACGCTTCTCGCGCTCGGCCTCCGCCTCGGCCGCCGCCAGCACACGCAGCACGTTGCCTGACCAGATCCTGGCGACATCCGCTTCGGTATAGCCCGCCGCAAGCAGGGCCTTGGTGATCTTTGGCAGGTCGGCGATGTCCTCAAGACCGACCACACCACCGCCGCCATCCCAATCGAGCCCGATGCCGACGTGATCGGCGCCCGCGACTTTCAGGGCATGCAGCAGATTGGCCATGACGTCATCGAATGTGGCGCGGACTTCGGGGTACTTCGCATCGATGGCATGGCGTTCGGCGAGCATCGACTGGCGCTCGGCTGCGGTCAACGTCTTGTCCTCGGGATACTTTGCCTCGAGCGCTTTCATCGCCGCTGCGCGCTCGGGGCTTTGCTTGAGGTCTTTCACGTAGACCGAATTGATCTGGATGACCCCGCCTGCATCGGCGAGCGCCTTGAGGTGTGCGTCGTCGATATTGCGCGGGTGATCGAATACCGCCTTGCAGCCCGAATGGGTGAGGATCAGCGGCGTTTTCGAGAGGCGCAGCGCATCATCGAGCGCGCGGTCGGAGCTGTGCGAGAGATCGGGGACAACGCCGAGGCGGTTCATCTCTGCCAGGAGCTGCACGCCGAGCGGGCTGAGGCCATCCCACTTGGCCTTGTCGGTCGAGCTATCGGCAAACTGGTTGGTGCGGAAATGCGCAAAGCCGGCAATGCGTACGCCCATCGCGTAGAAGCTGCGCAGGAGCGTCGAGTCCTCGCCCAAGGGCCAGGCATTCTCGATCGAGAGATAGACCACGCGCTTGCCGCTGGCCTTGATCGCGGCGGCATCGGCGGCCTTGCTGGCGAGCGCGAAGCTTTCGGGATGGGCGGCGACCATTTCGCGGATGGCAGAAGCGCGCAGGAACGCGAAATCGCGCGCCTTGCGGGTGGATTCCGCATCGAGAGGCCCCTGCGGCGTGTAGATCGCCCAAAAGCCGCCATCGAGCCCGCCCTGCTTCATGCGCGGCAGATCGACCTGCGTGTAATCCTGCGCCACAGTGTGTGCGTCCATGATCGACCAGCCGGGAAAGGCGAGCGAAGCGGGCGTATCGAGATGGGTATCGAGCGTCAGCAGGCGCTGCTGGAGCGCGGCCGCAGGGTCAGCGACCTTCTTGGGCGCGGCGAACGCAGGGCCGGCAGCGAGGACAAGGGCAGAGGCGGCGAGAAGGATCGTTCTGATGCGCATGACCGCAACCTTCGCGCTGCGCCCGCGAAAGTCAATCAGGCGGGGTCGGCATCCACTTGTGCGGCGGGACGCGCAGATGCAAAAGCCGGATGCGCGAGGGCGGCGGCTTCGATCGCTTCAAGCCGGGGATAGTCGGTCCGGGCACCGAAACGGCGGGCATTGGCCAATTGCGGGATCAGGGTGATGTCCGCCAGCGTGATCATGTCCCCGAAGCAGAACGGGCCGCTGCGATCCGCGATCAGGCGCGAGCAGGCTTCGAGCCCGCCCTCGATCACTTCGCGTGCCCAGGCATCGACCGCGGCCTGATCAAGCCCCCGCGCGCGCAGCATCCGCAGCACGCGAAGATTCTGCACCGGGTGGATATCACAGGCGATGGCGAGCGCGAAAGCGCGGACGCGGGCGCGTTCGAGCGGATCGGCGGGGAGCAGCGCAGGCTCCGGGAAGCGTTCCTCGAGGTATTCGATGATCGCGAGGCTCTGCGTGAGCACGGCGCCTTCGACTTCGAGCGCGGGTACCAGCCCCTGCGGATTGCGCGCGACATAGTCCGGCGCGGTCTGCTCGTTGGTGCGCAGATCGTGCGGTGCCGCCTCCCATGGCAGCCCCTTGAGCGCGAGCGCTGTGCGCACCCGCCAAGCCGCAGAAGAACGCCAGTAGGTGTGGAGGACGAGATCCATGCCCGGCGGATAGCGCGGAAATCCGCCGCTTGTCATCATTTCTATCGAGTTAAAGGAATCGTAGTCATTGTGGATATATATCATGCGGGTCCGCCCATTCCGGAGTTCGCATGTCCGCCGAGATGCCCGAGCAACGTCCCCAGCAGGAGCGCCAGTCCGAGCGCCGCCCGCTTATGGTGCGCGTGCAGTACCGGCGCACGATCGTGCGGCTTGCAGCGCAGATCCTCGACCTTTCGTGCCACGGCCTGCGTCTTGCCGGCATGGAGCGGCTGCGCGTCGGCGAATGCGTGTGGATCACCCTCCCCGGCCTGCCGCCGCGCCAGGCCAAGGTGGTCTGGGTGGACCGCTTCGAAGCCGGCTGCGCGTTCGTCGAGCCGCTGCACCAGGCGGTCTTCGACGCGATTGTTGCGGGCCACATGCACTGACGCTTTCCCCCCGCCCCGCGAGTGGGTAGGGGACAGGAATGCTTCGCCTCACCGAACTCAAGCTTCCCCTCGATCACACGACTGCCGAACTTGAAGCCGCGATTGCCGAGCGGCTGGAGATCGAGCCTGCCGAACTGCTGCACTACAGCGTGGCGAAGCGCGGGAATGATGCGCGGCGCAAATCAGCCATCAAGCTGGTCTACGCCATCGATGCGAGCGTGACGGACGAGGCCGCCGTGCTGGCGCGCCATGCCGGGGACGCGCATGTCCGCCCTTCTCCCGATACGTCCTACCGCTTTCCGGTCATGGCGCCCGAGGGCTGGCAGGGCCCGCGTCCGGTAGTGATCGGTGCGGGGCCGTGCGGGCTGCTGGCGGCGCTGATCCTTGCGCAGATGGGGCTCAAACCCATCATCATCGAGCGCGGCAAGGCGGTGCGCGCGCGGACCAAGGACACCTGGGGCCTGTGGCGGCGGAGCGAACTGACGCCGGAATCGAACGTCCAGTTCGGCGAAGGCGGCGCGGGCACGTTCTCGGATGGCAAGCTCTACAGCCGGATCAAGGACCCGCGCCATCTGGGGCGCAAGGTGCTGACCGAGTTCGTCAAGGCGGGCGCGCCGCCGGAAATCCTGACCGAAGCGCATCCGCATGTCGGCACGTTCCGGCTGGTCACGATGGTCATGTCGATCCGCGAGACGATCGAGGCGCTGGGCGGCGAGTACCGGTTCGAGACACGGGTCGAGGACTTTGTCATTGGCAAGGACGAGCGCGGCGAGCGGCAGCTTGAGGGCCTCGTCCTGTCAACCGGAGAAGTCCTGCCGGCAAAGCGCGTGATCATGGCGGTCGGCCATTCGGCGCGTGATACCTTTGCCGTGCTCCACGCTGCAGGGGTGCATATCGAGGCCAAGCCTTTCGCGGTGGGCGTGCGGATCGAGCATCCGCAGCGGCTGGTCGACGTGGCGCGCTATGGCCCTGGTGCCGGCCATCCGATCCTTGGCCCGGCGGCCTATTCGCTGGCGCATCAGACGAGCCATGGCCGCTCGGTCTACAGCTTCTGCATGTGCCCGGGCGGGCGCGTGGTGGCGGCGGCTTCGGAGCGGGGGCGCGTGGTAACCAATGGCATGAGCCAGTATTCGCGCGCCGAGTTCAATGCCAATTCGGGCCTCGTCGTCGATATCAGTCCGGAGCGCGATTATCCGGGTGGGCCGCTGGCGGGTGTGGCGTTCCAGCGCAAGTGGGAGGAACTGGCCTACGTGGCGGGCGGCAGCAACTACCGCGCGCCGGGCCAGCGCCTCGAAGACTTCCTCGCCGGGCGCCCATCGACCCGCTTCGGTTCGATTGCCCCATCATACCAGCCGGGGGTAACGCCGACCGATCTGGCCCAGTGCCTGCCGGACTTTGCCGTTGCCGCGATGCGTGAGGCTCTGCCGGTGTTCGGCCGCCAGATGCCCGGCTACGACCATCCGGATGTGGTGCTGACGGGCGTCGAGACGCGCACATCTTCGCCGGTAAGGATCAACCGGGGCAGCGACTTCCAGAGCCTCAATACGCACGGCCTCTATCCGGCGGGTGAAGGTGCAGGCTATGCGGGCGGCATTCTGTCAGCAGCGGTGGACGGCATCCGCGTTGCCGAGGCGCTGGCGCTCGATTTGCTGGGTCAGTCTGCCGCAGCGCGGGTATAGGCATTCAGCAGCGATTGTCGCAGCGCGCCGAGCGGCGGCAGGTCGAGCCCGCCGAGCTGCGCAATGCCGACGATCTCGTCCGCGCCGTAGCACTGCGAGAGCATGATCGCCTCGCTCTTGATCTTCTTTCCAAGCGGTCTTGACCAGAACGTTAAGACTGTCGGCAGCGCGCGCTCGGTGGGGTCCTCGTCCACGACCATGGCGAGCCGGCCCGAGCGCAGTTCGACGAAAGCACCGATCGGGAAGATGCCGACCATCTCGATGAAATCGACCATAATCGCCGGGTCGAGCCCCTCGCAATGCTCGCCCATGTGGCGGATCGCCTCGGCCGGATCGAGGCCGGGCCGATGGCCCTTGCCCGCGACGAGCAGATCATAGGTGTCGCAGATCGCAGCCATGCGCGAGAGCTGGTCGATCTCGTCCCCGGACAGGCGGTTGGGATAGCCGCAGCCGTCGAGCCGCTCGTGATGGCGCATGCAGACCTTGAGCACGGCGTCAGGAATGTCACCCGCCGCCTTGAGCAGGGCGTGACCGGAAAGCACGTGCTGGCAATGGACATCGTTCTCGGGATCGGCGGTGCTGCCGGACCACGCCTCTTCCGGGTGGGGCGGGCCGCCGGTTTCCTGATTGGCGCCGATGTCCAACAGCAGCCCCGCCATCCCGGCCTCGCGGGTTTCGGCGGCAGAGAGGTTCATTTGGCGGGCCAGCGCGATCATCAGCGCGCTGGTGGCGAGCGCATGGCGATAGGTTTCCTCGCTGTCCTCGCGGCAGCGCAGGAGGCCGTTGAAGGCATAGAGATTGCGCTGCACCGAAGCGTAGATGTCGTCGATCAGAGGATCGACCGTGCGCGCACTGATGCCGCGGCCGAGGCGGGCCTCGATGAACACGCGGCTGACAAGCCTAGAATGGCGTTCGGCAAGTTTGCGCGCGGTGCCGAATTCCCGGGCAGTGGCGACCCGTGCGGTGGCGAACTTGTTTGCCGCGGGGCGCGGCGGCACCAGCGGCATGCCGCGCTGTGGGGGTGGCGGGGCGCCGACGGTTGCCACCTCGCGCTGGGGCACGTTGCTCAGCCCGCGCTCGGTATCGATGATGACCCCATCCACATCGCTGCCCAGCAGCGCATCGAGCATCCACTGTTCTTCCAGCAGGAACTTGCTCTTCCAGAAGGGATGCTTGAACCAGCTCCCCTCCAGCTTCTGGATGAACATGCCGAGCCGGAGCTCGGAGGTTTCGACGCGTTTCAGCATGGTCCGGACAACATGGCACCGGTGTGGCTGAAACCGGCTGACCACACAGCTACGCATTCGCCCTGATAGGGTGCGCAAAGGGTCATTCCCCCGCGCCGGATTCTTGGCTAGCGTTGGAAAGAAAAGCAAAACGATGAGGACGACCTGATGAGCAATGCGAGCGGCGCGGGCCTCAATCCCGGCATGGACCCGGAGGTTTTCGCCCAGTTCCTCGAACAGCTGCAGCGCTATGTGCGCGAGCGGCTGATTCCGGCCGAGGCGCAGGTCATCGCGGGAGATGCGATCCCCGAGGACCTGCTTGCCGAAATGCGCGAGATGGGGCTGTTCGGCCTGACGATGCCCGAGGAATACGGCGGCGCGGGCATGAACATCAGCCAGTATATCGAGACGATCCACGCGATCAGCTATGCGATGCCGGCGTTCCGCTCGATCATCTCGATCAACATCGGCATGGTCTGTTCGGCGATCAAGAACGCGGGCACGCCGGAGCAGAAGGCCGAATGGTTGCCGCGTCTGGCAGCGGGCGAGATTGCGGCGTTCGGGCTGACCGAGCCGGGTTCGGGCTCGGATTCCGCAGGGCTCGCGACAATGGCGGTCCGATCCGGCAATGGCTATGTGCTGAGCGGCACCAAGCGCTACATCACCAATGCGCCCTATGCGAAAGTGGGCCTGATCATGGCGCGCACGAGCAAGGAGAACCTGCCGAGGAATGCGCATGTCTCGGCCTTCCTCGTGCCGCTCGACACGCCGGGGGTGACGCGCGGCAAGTCCGACAGGAAGATGGGCCAGCAAGGCAGCCATATCGGCGACATCATCCTCGAGGATGTCTATGTGCCGGGCGAGGCATTGCTGGGCGGCGAGGAAGGCAAGGGCTTTGCGACCGCGATGCAGAGCCTCGACAACGGGCGGCTTTCGGTGGGCGCGGCAGCGACGGCGCAGGCGCGGCGATTCCTCGATACCGCGATCCGATATGCGAACGAGCGCAAGGCCTTTGGCGAGCCGATCGCGCAGTTCCAGCTGATCCAGGCGATGCTGGCGGACAGCCAGGCCGAAATCTACGCCGCGCAGTGCATGATGCGCGATGCGATCGCCAAGGCGGATGCGGGGCAGAAGATCCTGATGGAAGCCGCCGCTTTCAAGATGTTCGCCTCGGAGATGTGCGGACGCGTGGCGGACCGCTGCGTGCAGATCCATGGCGGCGCGGGCTACCTCGCCGAGTATGAGGCCGAGCGGTTCTTCCGCGATGCGCGCATCTACCGCATCTACGAAGGCACCACCCAGATCATGCAGCTGGTGATCGCCAAGCAGATGCTGAAGGACTTTGCCGCCGGCGCCGCCTGACCCTCACACCTCCGGCATGTTGCATACTTCGCCGTCGCCCTCGGCAAGCGCCACGAACTGATCGAGCAGCCAACGTGCAGCTGGCCCCGGCGGGGTATCGCGGCGCCAGATCGCGGTGAAGCGATAGGCGCCACCGGGGTGATCGGGCATGGCAAGGCGGGTGAGCGTGCCCGCCGCCAGATCACCCGCCACCATCGGCAGCGGCATGTTGCCCCAGCCGATCCCCTCGCGCAGCAGGGCATGCTTGGCGCCGAGATCGGCAAGACGCCAGGTCTTGGGACTGACCACCCCGAAATCGCGCCCCGCCGTGGTGCCCGAGCGGTCCGACAGCACCAGCTGGATGTAGTCGCGCCCGGCGCCGGGCAGGATCTCGGTCATGCGGCCGAGGGGGTGATCGGGCGCCGCGACCGGCACCAGCAACGTCGCTCCGGCCACTCTGCCGTCGATCTCGGCCATTTCGGCGGCCAACGGACCGGAAATCCCGATGGTGGCCGTGCGCGCCTGCACCATCGCGCTGACCGCACCCAGCGCCTCGACGTGAAGCCGCAGCTGAACCGTCGGGAACCCCGTCGCAAACCCGCGCAGCACGGTTGCCAGGCGTTCGGGCGGGACCATGACGTCGACCGCAAGATCGACCTCGGCTTCCAGCCCATCGAGCAAGCCCTTCACTTTCGCGCGAAGGCCATCGACGCCCTGCGCAATGGCGCGCGCCTCTGCCAGCAGCGCGCGGCCGGCTGTGGTGAGCTGCGGCTTGCGCGTGCCCTCGCGGTCGAACAGGATGACGCCCAGTTGGGCCTCCAGGTTGGCAACACCGTAGCTGATCACGGAAACGGCCCGGCCCAATTGGCGTGCCGCACCCGCAAAACTGCCGGTATCGACAATCGTGAGAAAGATGCGCAACTGATCAAGCGTGGGCGTACCGGGACTAGCCACTGTTCAGCTCCATCGAATAAATCGGTGCACTTTATCCCACTGAACAGGAAAGCAGGCAACCGCTATATCGGCTCCAACGAAGGCGCCCTGCCCGTTCCCGTGGCGGGCGCATGACAGGAGAACAGGTCATGATCGAACTGCGCCCCTTTGCCAGCCTCGGCGGTGCGAACCACGGCTGGCTTGATGCCAAGCATCACTTCTCGTTCGCCGAGTACCACGATCCGGCGCGCATGCACTGGGGCAACCTGCGCGTGTGGAACGACGACACGATCGCGCCGAAGAGCGGTTTCCCGCCGCACCCGCACCGCGACATGGAGATCATCACTTACGTCCGCGAGGGCGCGATCACCCACCAGGACAGCCTTGGCAACAAGGGCCGGACCGAAGCGGGCGACGTCCAGGTGATGAGCGCGGGCACCGGCATCCGCCATTCGGAATACAACATGGAGGACGTGACCACGCGCATCTTCCAGATCTGGATCATGCCGACCCGCAGCGGCGAAGCCCCCGGCTGGGGCGCGCGTCCTTTCCCCAAGGGCGAGCGTGCCGGGCAATTCGTGGCGCTCGCTTCGGGCTATGCCAATGACCAGACCGACGGCGATGCCCTCCCCATCCGCACCGATGCCCGCGTTGTCGGAGCAACCTTGCGCGCCGGCGAAACCGCGAGCTATCCGCTGGGCAAGGACCGCAGGGCCTACCTCGTCCCCGCCACCGGCGCGGTGAAGATCGCGGATGTGACCGTGAACGCCCGTGACGGCGCGGCGATTCGCGATCTCGAAGTGCTGACCGTGACCGCGCTGGAAGACAGCGAGATTGTCATGGTTGACGCTGCCTGAAGCGTTGGCGGGGCGTTTCGGACCTGCTCCGGGCTCCCCGCAATGGCGTTTGTCAGGAATTATTGCTCAATTCGAATGATTGAAAGACGATCCATAACGGATCATTTACCGTTTTTGGTCCACAATGGGCTGATGGCGCCGGATCAGCGCCAAGAGGCTCGTTGCAAGGTGATGGTGCGGTAGATGTCATTCATGGCTCCCATTCCACCGACGGATCAGGTCGTGCGGGCCCAGCGCCAGCCGCGGATCATCCGCGCTCGCCTCGTCCACCGCGATGGCGAAGTTCAGGATATCGTCATCCGCAACGTTTCCGAGACCGGACTTGGCGCGAGCGCGCGCGGGCCGGCTCCGGTGCGCGGAGAGCGGGTGCTGGTGGTGCTGCCGGGCGAACAGGAAGCGACCGGGATCGTCCGCTGGTTCAGCGGTCACACGTTCGGCATGCAGCTTGATACGCCGCTCGATCTCGAAGCACTTGGCCGCGCGCTGCAGCGGCAGGCGCATGTCGCGCAGGTTTCCGGCGAATGGAAGGTCGAGACACGGCACCGTGTCGTCACGCCGATGACCGACCCTTCGCGCATCCGCCGCGTCTGACTTGCATCAGCCGGACTGAAGCCCTGCATCAGTTTTTCTTGATGGGAACCAGCGTTCGCCGCGCCGGTTGACCGGACTTGCGCAGGCGTCATGCTGCGCGGCCATGACCAGACAGATCGAAGAACCCGCCCGCCGGATCGACGTGATCCACGAGACCGACGTGCTGGTGGTGGGCTCCGGCCCGGGCGGCCTTGCGGCGGCGCTGGCTTCGGCGCGCGCGGGGGTGAAGACGACTCTGGTTGAACGCTATGGCTGTTTTGGCGGCAATATCACCCAAGTCGGCGTCGAAGGCTTTGCCTGGTATCGCCACCCGACGACCATCGACAGCGAAGGCATCGGCCGCGAATTCGAGGACCGCGCGATCGCGATGGACGCCGCGCTGCCCGAGCCGCAATCGATCAGCCATGCGCTCGATGCCGAAGCCTTCAAGCATGTGGCCGACGTGCTGGTGAAGGAAGCCGGGGTCATCCCGATGCTGCACAGGCTCGTCGTCGCGCCGATCATGGAAGGCGATGTGATCAGGGGCGTGATCGTCGAAAGCAAGGCAGGGCGCGAGGCCATCCTCGCCGCCCGCGTGATCGATGCGACAGGCGATGCCGATCTGGCCCATCGTGGCGGCGCGCCGACGATCAAGCATCCGGTTGACGAGATGATGTCCGTCTCGGTGATGTTCTCGATGAGCGGGGTGAACAAGACGCGCTTCATCGAGGCGGTGAAGGCCGATCCGCAGACTTATGGCGACTGGTCCGGCGGCGGCGAATGGGACATCACGACGAGCGGCAAGGAAGACGAAATGTTCTCGCCGTTCCTGCGGAAGCCCTTCCGGCAGGCGCTGAAAGCCGGGCTGCTGCCGGAAAACCTTGCGACCATCGCGGGCACATGGGGCACCGTTTCGGATCAGGGCGATCTCACCTACCTCAACCTCGTCCACCATTACCTTGACGGCACCGATCCCGACAGCCTGACGCGCGGCGAGATGGACGGGCGCGCCGATGCGATGCATGCGATTGCCGCGCTGCGCGCGTTCATGCCGGGGTGCGAGGGCGCCAAGTTGCGCAACTTCGGGATGACTTTGGGGATTCGGGATACGCGCAAGATCGACGCCCTTTACAACATGACCGGCGACGATGTGCGGGGCGAGGCGCGGTTCGAGGATTCCATTGGCATTTTCCCGGAGTTCATCGATGGTTACGGGCTGCTGATCCTGCCGACGACCGGACGCTATTTCCACGTGCCCTACCGCTCGCTCGTGCCCAAGGGGATCACGAACCTGATCGTCGCGGGCCGGGTGATCGGCGGCGACAAGGTGAGCCACGCCGCCGTGCGCAACATGATGTGCTGCGCGGTGTCAGGCCAGGGCGCGGGCGTGGCCGCGGCGATTTCGGTGAAGACCGGGCGGGATTTCGCGCAGGTGGATATCGCGGCGGTGCAGGCCGAACTCAAGCGGCAGGGCGCGCGGATTCACTAACTGCAACCTTCGTCATTGCGAGGAGCGGAGCGACGAAGCAACCCAGAGCGGCCGTGCGCTCACGCTCTGGATTGCTTCGCTTCGCTCGCAATGACGACGAATGGGGCAGGCCTCAAGCGCCCAGCAGCGGCAGGGCCTCATCCCAGAAGTGGTGCAGGCTGAGCGCATAGCTTGCAGGGACATAGGCGATGCAGGCTTCGTCGCTTTCGGCCCAAAGGCGCACGCCGACATGGTCGATCACGGTCGCAGCCGTGGCGCCAGCCGGGAAGGCGACGGGGCTGGTATCGAAGAAGCCGCCTTCGAGCAGCAGTTCGCGCCAGTGCGGCCCGGCAAGCCGCATGCGGACGATCCCGCCACCGATCGCCGTCAATGCGCCGTCATCGCCAAGAGTGTCGGCCAGGACTGACACATCGCCTTCAACGAGCCAGACGGTCGGCTCGTAACGCAGCAGAGTGGTGTCCGCATTGCCGGCGCTGCGGTTCATCGGCGGCAGCGCGAAGCCGAGTGCCTTCAGGATGCGCGCGGCGGTGGCCAGCGGATTGCTCCAGATCTCCAGCGCATGGAGCGGCGCAGCCGGGAGGGCGGTGATCGAAGTCGGCTCAGTCACGATAGCGTTCCCCGGCGGGATCATAGAAGTGCGGTGCGGTCACGCGGACGCGGGCCCTTTCGCCACGGGTGGGCGAGGTGACGATCAGCTCTTCGCCGTGCCGCTTATGCCCGCCCTGAAGCAAAGCGAGCGCGATGGCGCCGCCTTCGAGGATGCGGCGCGCGGCGGCGGTGACATGGCCTTGCGGCGACTGGCCCGCGCGCTGGATCAGCATGCCGCCTTCGGGGATCGGCCCATCGAGGCCGACGAGGCCGACGAGGTTGTTGCGGTTCGGTGCGCTGAGTGCAGGCCGCGTCAGGCCCGCCGCGCCGATGAAGCCGCCCGCCTTGTTGAGCATGCCGCCCAGGCCGAGATCGTGCGGCGTGCTGCGGCCGTCGACTTCGCCGCCGACGACGACGTGGCCCTTCTCGATCCGCAGCAGTTCCATGGCCTCAAGGCCATAGGGCGCGCCGCCCTCCGCGCGGGTTGCGTGTTCGATGGCCTGCCAGACGGCGGCGGCATGCGTCGCCTCGACATGGATCTCGAAGGCGCGTTCGCCGCTGTAACTGGCAGCAAGAACATGAACCGGAACGCCCGCCAGCACGCCGGGAGCATAGCCCATGTGGCGCGGCGGTTCGGCGCCGATGAGCGAGGCGAGGATGGCGCGTGCCTTGGGTCCGGCCAGCGCAATCCCGGCGTAATGCTCCTGCACGTTGACGACGGAGCACCTGAGGTCCGGCCGCAGCGAGTTGCGCACGTAGGAGATGAAGTGCGCCATGCGGTCGGCGCCGCCGGTGGAGCTTGTCAGCAGGTAGCGGTTTTCGGCGAGGCGCCAGACGGTGCCGTCATCGTTCACGAAGCCGTCTTCCCGGCACATGAAGGTGTAGCGCCCCCGCCCGACGGCGAGCTTGCCGACCGTCGTCGCGCAGACGAGTTCGAGCAGGGCGGCGGCGCCGGGACCGCTGACCTCGAACTTGCCCAGCGTCGAAACATCGCTCAGGCCCGCCACGGTGCGCACAGTGCGCGCTTCGCGCAGGGCCGCCTGCTGCAGCGTTTCGCCGTTCACCGGATACGCGCGCGGGCGGAACCAGTAGCCGAGCGGCTGCCAGATCGGATCGTGCACCTCGTGCAGGCTGTGCAAGGGGATCCGGCGCACGTGTGCCCCCGCATGGCGTGCGCCGGCGCCCGCCATGAGGCCCATGGTGACGGGCGTGAACGGCGGGCGAAACGTGGTGAGACCGGCTTCCGGCACGGTCAAATTCTGCTTTTCGGCAAGGCGCGACAAGGCGACCATGTTGCTGGTCTTGCCCTGATCGGTCGCCATGCCGAGCGTGGTGTAGCGCTTGAGGTGCTCGACCGAGCGGTAGCCTTCCTGCCAGGCGAGATCGATGTCCGCGAGGCTGACGTCGTTCTGGAAATCGACGAAGCTGGTCTTGGCCTTGCCCGCGGGTGCGATGGCGGGCGCGGACGGCGGATTGAGCGCGGCGCCGACGGTCTCGCAAGCCTGCGGCGTCTCGCCCGGGATGAAGGCCTGTGCGGCCTCGTTCCAGGTCAGCTTGCCGCCCGCCTGCATGTGGAGGTGCGCGACGGGGACGAAGCCGCCCGATACCGCGAGCAGATCGGCGTCGAAGCTGTGCTCGCTGCCGCCGATGACGGCAGTGACCTTGCGCAGCGCATGCTTGCGGCCGATGACCTTCGCGGGCTTTGCATCGTAGAAAACCTGAACACCGGCAGGCGCGGTCGGACCGCTGCCGGGGGCGCGGGCATCGAGCAGCGCCACGACTTCCGCGCCCGCTGCGACCAGCGCTTCGGCGGTCAGATAGGCATCGTCGTTGTTGGTGGCGATGACGACGCGCTTGCCGGGGAGCACACCCCAGCGGCGGACATAGCTGCGCACGGCCTGGCTGAGCATCACGCCGGGATGGTCATTGTTGGCGAAGGGCACCGGGCGCTCGATCAGGCCGGTGGCCAGCACCACGCGCCCTGCCCGCACATGCCAGAGCCGCTGGGCAAACCCTTGCGGAGGAACCGCGCCGGGTTCGACAAGGCGCTGGGTGAGCGTGAGGAAGTTGTGGTCCCAATAGCCAGACGCCGTGGTGCGCAGGAGGACTTCGCCGCCGAGCGCCTTGATCCTCTCGATCATGGCGGCGGGATCGATGGCGGGATCGGGATCGCGTAGCAGCGAACCGCCAGGCACGGCATCCTGCTCGACAAGCATGACGCGCTTGCCTGCTTCGGCCGCGGCGAGTGCGGCCTTGAGGCCAGCGGGACCGGCGCCGACGACAAGTACGTCGCAGAACCCGGCCTTGTGCGAGAAGTTGTCCGGGTCCGCCTCGGTCGGCGCATTGCCGAGACCGGCGGCGCGGCGGATGAAGCCCTCGTAGAGCATCCAGTGCTTCGCCGGGCCGAAGAACGTCTTGTAGTAGAACCCGGCGCCTAGCGCAGGCGCGGCGAGCCCGAAGATCGAGGCGACGTCGAACGACAGGCTGGGCCAGCGGTTCTGGCTCTTCGCCACCATGCCGGGATAGACGAACACGTCGGTCGCGCGCGTGTTGGGCTCGGTGCGGCCACCGGTGCCAACGGTGACGAGCGCGTTTGGCTCCTCGATCCCGGCCGTCATGATCCCGCGCGGGCGGTGGTATTTGAAGCTGCGGCCGACGAGGCCGATGCCGTTTGCCAGCAAAGCGGCGGCGAGCGTGTCACCCTGGCGGGCGTGGTATGTAGTGCCGTCGAAGGTGAAGGGGATCGTCTCTTCACCCGTCGCGCTGCGCGAAGGACCGCTCATGGCAGCGCCTCCGGGCCGATGGCCTTCACGGCGTGGATCTCGTGCGTCACGCGGTGGCGAGTGAGCACCATCCATGCGCGGCAGCCATAAGTGTGGCGCCAGATTTCATCATCGAGGCCCATCGGATTGGCGCGGGTGTAAAGCGCCTGCATCGCGGTTTGCGGATCGCCAGCGGGATCGACGACGGAGTCGGTCGTGCGCTCGTAAGTAAACTCGGTCTGGGCGCGCGGGCCGCAGTGGGGACAGGTGATCTGGTACATCGCGTTGCCTGTCTCAGCGGTGGTTCGGGAAAGGACCGACGGACGTTTCGTCGATCGTGGCGCCGGTCATGAAGCGTTCGAGGCTGAAGGGCGCGTTCAGTTCGTGCGGCTTGCCGGTGGCGAGCGTGTGGGCGTAGGTCCAGCCCGAGGCGGGCGTTGCCTTGAAGCCGCCGTAGCACCAGCCGGCGTTGAGATAGAGCCCGTCGATGGGCGAAGGACCGATGATCGGCGAACCGTCGAAGCTCATGTCGGTGACACCCGACCAGGTGCGCAGCATCCGGAGGCGCGAGAGCGCGGGCATGCAGGTGACGGCCTGCGCGATGGCATGCTCCTTGATCGTCGGCTGGCCGCGGCGGGCATAGCTCGGCCAGTTATCCGGATCGCCGCCCATCACGATGCCGCCCTTGTCGGACTGGCTGACGTAGAAGTGCAGCGACTGTGACATGATGACGGACTGGACCATCGGCTTGACGCCTTCGGTGACGAGCGCCTGCAGGGTCTGCGATTCAATCGGCAAGCGCAGGCCCGCGAGGCCCGCGACATGACCGCTGTGGCCCGCGACGCAGATGCCGGTGCGACCCGCAAGGATGCGTCCGCGCGTGGTCTCGACGCCGGTCACGCGGTTGCCGTCCTTGACGAAGCCGGTCACCTCGCACTTCTGGATGATGTCTACGCCGAGCGCATCGGCGGCGCGGGCATAGCCCCAGGCGACCGCGTCGTGCCGAGCGGTGCCGGCGCGCCACTGGATCAGCGCGCCGTCGATGGGGAAGCGGGCATTGCGGGAGAGGTCGAGCAGCGGCTCGATCTTCGCGATCTGCTTGGGGGTGAGCAGTTCGGCGTCGATCCCGTCGCAGCGCATGGCATCGCCGCGTTCGGCGAGCTTGATCATGTCGCCATCATTGTGGCCGAGGAACATCGCCCCGCGCGGGCTGAACATCACGTTGTAGTTCAGGTCGTCGCTGAGATTGTGCCAGAGCTTGAGGCCGAATTCGAAGAAGTTGTGCAGCTGCGGCAGGCGGTAGTTCGAGCGCACCAGGGTGGTGTTGCGCCCGACATTGCCGCCGCCGATCCAGCTCTTCTCCAGCACAGCGACATTGCGGATGCCGTGCACCTTGGCGAGGTAATAGGCCGTGGCAAGCCCGTGCCCGCCGCCGCCGATGATGATGACGTCATAGCTCGCGCGGGGCTCCGGATCGCGCCACGCCGGTTCCCAGTGCTTTTGCCCGTTCAGCGCGCCGCGCAGCAGGCTGAAGGCGGAATAGGGCGTCTTCATGCGGCTTGAGGGGCCTGCCAGCCGCGCTTTTCGCGCCAATCCGCGCCGATGCCGTCAAAGCGCGAGAGGCTGAGCTTCTTGATGTCGGTGAAGCTGCAATCGCCATCGACGACGAGATCGCGCACCGCGTGACCCGAAGCCGGCGAGAGACCGAAGCCGACGCCCGACATCGTGACGACGGTGACGTTCTCGGGGGCCTTCATCCGGTCGATGATCGGGCGGCCGTCCGGCGTGTTTTCGACAATGCCCGCCCACGAGCGGATCACGTTGAGGTGCGCGGCCTTGGGGAACAGCTCGGCGACGCGGCGCGCGAGATTGCGCGTGAGCGGGGAGGACGGACGCGCGGGCGGGCCGGCCTCGTACGTCTCGAGCCATTCGTGCGGACCGCCGCCATAGGCGAGATTGCCGCGCAGGGTCTGGCGGCCATAGAGCCCGTTTCCATCGACGCCGCCGATGGGCATCATCGGGGCGGGCTCGGTGACGATCATTTCGGCACGGGCAGCAGCAAGCGGCACTTCGACGCCGAGCTTGGCCATGAGTGCCTGGATTTGCGGTCCGGCGGCGACGACGACCGCATCGCATTCGTGGCGGCCGCTGGTTGCGTGCACCGCGACGACCTTGCCGCCCTCAGTCTCGAACCCGGTGACGGGGCTGTGCTGGTAGATGCGCCCGCCAAGGTCCTGCAGCGCCCAGGCATAGGCCTGCACGCTGCGCTGCGGGTTCGCGTGGCCGCCGAAGCGGTAGTGCATGCCGCCGAGGCAGTTGTCCCCGGCAAGCGGCACCATGCTGCGCACCTGATCGCCGTCGAGCAGATCGACACGGTAGCCCATGTCGTTGTTCATCTTGGCGAGATAGTGGTATTGATTCAGCTGCTTGGGGCTGACCGCGATAACGAGGCGTTCCTGCTGGTGCTCGGTGGGATAGCCAAGCAGTTCGTCCATGTGCGGCCACATGCGCTGCTCTTCCTCGAACAGCGGGCTCTGGTAGTGCGAGGCGCCGCCGCCGTTGCGACCCGAGGCTTCCCAGCCGACGATGCCCTTGTCGAGCACAGTGACCTGAGCACCCGAGCGCGCAAGCCACCAGCCCGCGCTGAGGCCGGAGACGCCGCCGCCGACGATCACGACCTTCATCTTCGCCGCGGTCCCGGCGATCTTCGCCATGGTTTCCTGCGGGGTTTCCTTCGGAGTGGGCATACCGACGTAAGTCATGTTACAGGCTCCACCCTTCGGCAATGGCAGTCTGGTGCTCGCGTTCGCGCGGCGTGTCGATATCGCGGTAGGGCACCCACTGGGTCGGTATGCCGAACCAGACGTCCCACCCGGCGCGCATCTCTTCGCTTTCCTCCCAGTCGGCCAGAATGCGCAAGGGGAGCGGGCGAACCGGTGCGCGGTGCGTGGCAAGCGGGACCGAGCCGAACGGGCCATCCGCCGCCATGGCCAGCATCATCGCCACCTGATCCCGGCAGCGGCGGCCCTGGCACACGCCCATCCCGGCGCGGGTCAGGCGCTTGATCTGATCGGGGTTCGGCGGGCCGTCCTTGATCAGCGTATCGAGCGAACGGGCCTGCATCGGCGCGGGGCGCTCTAGGTAGCGCGGGGGCTGCACGCCGAGCAGGTCGGCGCGGGTCACTTCCTCGCACTGGCAGACGATGGTGTCGGGCTTGGAGAGCTTGCCGAGTTCGCGCGCCCATTCCATGCGATAAGCGACATGGTCGAAACCGGTATCGGCAAGGCCAGCGCAATCGCCGACGCAGGTCACGCCATCGTTGTCGCCCGGGATAAAGCCGCCGCGCGCGCCATCGAGCACGCGCTTGCCGCCCATGGCGTCGATCAGTTCAATCGAGGGGACGAGGCCGATGGCGAGAACAATCGTGTCGACCGCAATTTCGGCGCCCGAGCGCAGGCGGACCTTTTCGACACCGTCAATGCCGCCGATGGCCTCAGCTGGCGCATCTTCGAGATAGAACGGGATTTGCGCAGCGCGGACGGCTTCGGCGAGCGCTTCCTGTCCTTGCGGCGCGGAGCGGACCTCGACGACACCAGCGACATCAACGCCCTTTTCACGTGCCAGCAGCGCAGTTTCGAGCGCAAGGTCATGGCTGCCGACGATCAGGATGCGCTTGCCCGCGAAGGCCTCGTAATGCGCGAGCAGGCGTTCGAGCGCGGCGGCGCCCATCACGCCCGGCTGGTTCCAGCCCGGAAAGCCGATGGCCAGATCACGTGCGCCAGTGGCAAGGACGAGTTCGCCGTAGCCGACGATCCAGCCGCGATCCTTGTCCGCCAGCGCGACGACGCTTTCCGGAAGTCCTGTCATGCCGGGGCCATTGCGATAGACGCCCCAGGCGCTGGTGCCGAGGAGCACTTCGACACCCGCTTCCATCGCGGCCTCAAGCTGCGGCTCGCTCATGAACACGGTCTCGAGCATGCGCTCGGCGTTCTGCGTGGCAGTGGTCATGCGGCCGCCGAACAGCAGCGGTACGTCGTTGCCCATGGCAGCGCCCGGGATCGGGTTCTCGTCGACGAGGAGGACGGACTTGCCCTCCCCTGCCCCGGCGAGCGCGGCAGCAAGGCCCGCAGGCCCCGCGCCGACGACGACCATGTGATAGTGCGCTTCGGGCGCAGGGAGTTTCGTGCCGATCGCGTGGGGATCGGTGCCGTTGTTGATGTGCATGTGTCAGACAGCCTCTAGTGCCTGGGAAAGGTCGGCGATGATATCATCGGCGTGTTCGAGCCCGACGGACAGGCGCATCGTGCCGTCGGTGATGCCGCCGGCAAGGCGCCCCTCGCGCGGGACGGCATAATGGGTGGTCGTCGCCGAATGGCAGATCAGCGTTTCCGATCCGCCGAGACTGACCGCGAGCTTGAGCAGCTTCAGGGCATCGAGCATGCGGAACGATTCCGCCTCGCCGCCATGGAGGTGGAACGAGAACGTCGAGCCCGCGCCCTTGCACTGGCGATCATAGACCGCGCGCGCCGGGCTGCCCTCGGGCAGGAAGCCGAGATAGGTGACGCCCGCGACCTTGGGATGATCGCGCAGGAACTCCGCCACCTGCCGCGCATTGCTCATGGCCCGCTCGATCCGCACGGCGGCGGATTCGAGGCTGCGCACGACGAGCCATGCCGTGAACGGATCGAGATGGTTGCCCCAGGTGGTGCGCAAGGTGCGCAGCTGGTGGATCAGCTCCAGCCTGCCGCTGACCCCGCCCGCCAGCAGGTCGCTGTGCCCGGCGCAGTACTTGGTAAGCGAGGTCATGCACAGGTCGACACCATGCTCGATCGGACGCTGCGCGAAGGGACCGAGCAAGGTGTTGTCCACCACGACCAGCGGCCGCCGCCCGGTCTCGCGGCCGATCTCGTCGGCAACCGCGACCATGAGATCGAGATCGACCATGGCAGCAGTCGGATTGGCCGGGGTTTCAGCGACAATCAGCGCCAGCGGCCCCTTGGCCAGCGCAGCCCGGGCAGCAGCGCGCACGGCATCCGGATCGCAGCCGTCGGTATAGGTTTCGACGTGGGTGCCAAAGCCCGGCATCACCGAGCCATAAAGCATGTCCACGCCGCCATAGATCGGGCGGCCATGGAGAACGCTATCACCCGGCTTCACGAACGTGAGCGCGATCGAGGAATGCGCTGCCATCCCCGACGAGAACGCGGCAGCCGCCTCCGCCCCGTCAATCGCGGCGAGGCGCGATTCCAGAATGTCGAGCCCCGGATGGCCAAGGCGCGAATAGATGTGTCCCTCACCCTTCTTCCCCGCCAGCGGCCCGGTGCCGTCGAAGAACGCCTCGTGGACGTCCTTGGCGTGCTGGGCGCTGGGGTAGATGAAGGTCGAGGTCAGGTAGACCGGCGGCTTGACCGCGCCGAGCGCCTCGGCGGGATCATAACCGAAGGCGACGGCGAGGGTTTCGGGGCGTAACCCCTTGAGAGAATCAGCGGCCATGCGTCTCGACATACTTGCGGGCGGTGTCGCAGTACCAGTCGGTAAAGCGCAGCGCGAGCATCTCGGCCTCCTGCGAATAGGGACCGGGGACGTAGCCGGGGCTGTTCACGCCGAGCTGGTTGTTTTCCGCCAGTTCCTTGTCCTGCAGGTTGGTGCGCGTCCACAGGTCCGCGAGTTCCTCGACAGAGTAGTCGACGCCCTCGACCGCATCCTTGTGGACGAGCCACTTGCCGGTCACCGCGGTCTCGTGCGGCCCGATGGGCATCGCGCTGAACATGAAGGTGTGGTCTGCGGTCGAATGGGTGAAGCAGTGCGGATCGACGGCAAGGCGCATCGAACCGATATCGCCGCCATTGAGGTCGCACATCAGCTTCTTGACGAGATGCTTGCCGTCCATCGAGAGCGAGACGACCTGGGGATTGAGCTGGAAGCGCGCGAGCTGCCACCAGTCGCCTTCGATCGCGTCGGTAGCAAGTCCGAGAGAGGCCATCGTTTCGTGGAAGGTCTGGACCTGCGTGTCGCCATCGATCTCGAAATGCTTGGACATGCCGACCGGGAAGGTGCGGGCCAGTTCCGGGTGACCGGTTGCGCAGTGATAGCACTCGCGCCCGTTCTCCATCACCAGCTTCCAGTTGGCGTATTCGATGATCGTGCTCTCGAACGCGAGCTTGGCGTTCTTGAGGTCATGCGGCGCGAGGTACTCCTCGAGCCGAAGCGCGAACTCGTTGAACGGCGGCGGATTGTCATCGAAGCAGATAAACAGGCAGCCGGCGACGCGTTCGAGCTGGATCGGGCGCAGGCTGTGGCTCGCCTTGTCGAAATCGGCTTCCATGCGCATGGCGGACAGCAGCGAGCCGTCGAGCTCGTAGGTCCAGCGGTGGTAGGGGCAAACGATCTTTGGAGCCGCACCCTTGCCGGCCGCGCACAGGATCGAGCCGCGATGGCGGCAGGTATTGTGAAAGGCCCGGATTTCGCCATCGCGGCCCTTGACGATGAGCACCGGCCACTTGCCGACCATCTGCGAGATGTAGCTGCCGGCCTTGGGCAGCTCGCACTCGTAGCCGGCCATGAGCCAGCTGGTGCCGTAGATGGCGGTCATGTCGAAGTCGAAAACTTCGGCATCGTTATAGAGAGCCTGGGGGAGGCAGTGGCCTGCCGGCCGCTGGTCCAGAAGCGAGCCGATCCGGCTGAGGTCGATCATGTGTGGGTTGTCCCGATGAGACGAGGAACGAATATACCATCGGGTGGACCAAGCAGGCGAATGCAGCCAATCGGATTTCCTTATGCCGCCATGGAAAATTGACAAAAAGGCATGGCCCGCGGGCGCCGTGAACGCCCATACGGCACCGGCGGATGGTTGCGATTTCGTCCAATTTCGAGCAAACTTCAGCAATATCAGTGCGTTGTGCGCGTGCGCAAACCTATGCACGGCAAGGAGGACCAAAAAGCCACAATCGCCCGCGACGTTGCAGCGCCGCAATCTTGGGGTGGATTTAGGCCTTGCTTTGACCTAGGCTTGTCCAAACGCGACGATGAGCGTGCTGAAAACGGGGAGTAAAATCAGGGAATTGCCTGCTCGGGAATGGTTCGGCCGGATGAGGCAGAACCAGTGAAAGCGGCCAAGTGAAGTGCCCTTCACACAGTTTCCTGCAGGATGTCTCTGATCCTTCCCGCGACATGCACGCGCCGTCGGCGTGGTTTTGAGGGCCCCGGTCAGGTGCCGGGCGGGAAATGAGAAAGATGGGGGTACACATGAAATCACGGTTTATGTTGTCGTGCGCTGCTGCTGCAGTCGCGCTCGGCTCGGGCGAACTGGCGCTGGCGCAGTCCGCGCCGCAGGCCGAGGCCGACTCCACCAGCTCCGATGTGATCATCGTGACGGCGCAGCGCCGTGACCAGTCGATCCAGGACGTGCCGTTCACCCTGCAGGCGTTCAGCACCGACACGCTGAGCAAACTCAACGTCACCAATATTGACGGCCTGCTCCGCTACACCCCGAACGTCACCTTCTCGAACAACGGCCCGGGCCAGGGCGCGATCTTCCTGCGCGGCCTGTCGGCGGGCTTTGCCGGTCAGCAGTCTTCGGCGACGATCGGTGGCTTCCCGAACGTCGCGCTCTACCTCGACGACCAGTCGATGCAGTTCCCGGCGCGCAACGCCGACGTCTACCTCGCCGACATGGAGCGCGTCGAAGTGCTCGAAGGTCCGCAGGGCACGCTCTTCGGCGGCGGCGCGCAGGCCGGTGTGGTTCGCTACATCACCAACAAGCCGAAGCTGAGCAAGTTCGAGGGCCGCTTTGAAGGCAGCTTCGGCGGCACCGTCGGCGGCACCACCAACGGCTCGTTCAACGCCATGATCAACGTGCCGATCGTCGAGGACAAGCTCGCGATCCGCGCGGTTGCCTATATCGATCACCGCGGCGGCTACATCGACAACAAGCTGTCGACCTTCACGCGCCGTCCTTCCGACCTTGGTTCGTACTACCTCGCCTACAACGGCAACGGCAACCAGCTCACCCCGGATCAGCAGAGCCGCGGTGGCAACTACAGCAATGCCGCGCTCGTCGAAGACAACTTCAACCCGGTCGACTACACCGGTGGCCGTCTCGCGTTGGCCTGGCAGATTGCGCCGGATTGGGACCTGCTCGTCACGCAGTCGTACCAGAAGTTGGAATCGAAGGGCACCTTCGCGGTCCAGACCTACACCTACGACTATCAGCCGCTCACTGGCCTTTCTTCGACCCTGTTCTCGCCCCAGTACAACAAGGACGACTACTGGAACACGTCGTGGACGATCAACGGCAAGATCGGCGATTTCAAGCTGATCTACACCGGCGCCTACCTCAAGCGTCACATCTCGCAGCAGGGTGACTACACCAACTACGCCCGCGCGACTTACGGCATCTTCTACCAGTGCACCGGCGGTGCAAACTACTACTGGAACGTCGGCAAGGCGCCTTACTGCTACGAGCCGAACAGCTACTGGTACGACAAGGTGCGCAACACGCACGAGAGCCATGAAATTCGCATCTCGTCGCCCGACGACAAGCGGATCCGTGCGATCGTCGGCGGCTACTACGAGAGCTTCAAGATCCAGGACAACATGGACTGGGCCTACACGACCATTCCGAACTGCGATCTCAACATGAGCGCGGCGGATATCAAGGCTGCGGGCACCGTTTGCCTTGCGCACGTGGCACCCAACCCCAGCGCGACGCTTAACGTGCCGGGTCCGCGCCCGGCGGGTGTGGCGTTTGGTGAGGACATCAACCGCGGTTACAAGCAATACGCAGCATTCGGCTCGATCGATTTTGACATCCTGCCGAACCTGACGCTGACTGCCGGCACCCGTTACTACTCGTACGACAACTACGAAGTCGGTTCGGTCTACTCTTCGTTCAGCGCGAGCTGCTATCAGGCTCCGATTTGCGCAACGGGTTCAAACCTCGATGCGTTGAACCTGAAGAAGAACTACCACGGTTTCCGCAGCAAGGGCACGATTACCTGGAAGCCGCAGCAGGGCACGATGGTGTACTTCACCTTCAGCCAGGGCTTCCGTCCGGGCGCATTCAACCGCGGTCCTTCCGCCCGCGTGTCGGATCCTGTGGCACCGCACCCCAAGCAGCTGCTCGTTCCGGCCGAGTACGCGCCTGATAACCTGACCAACTACGAACTCGGCCTGAAGACCGATCTGTTCGACCGCAAGGTCACGTTCAACCTCTCCGCCTACTACATGGAGTGGAAGAACATCCAGATCGGCTTCTTCAATCCGGCCGCCGGCTTCGGCAACACCGCGTTTGCGACCAATGGCCCGACCTACCACATCAAGGGGCTTGAAGCACAGATTGCGGCTCGTCCGATGGACGGCCTCAGCATCAACGGTTCGGCCACCTACAACGAGAGCAAGCAGGCCAACGCGCCCTGCTTTATCGCCAACAATCCGGCGGCCTCTACTTTCGGCAAGTGCATCACCGAGGTGTTCTCGGGCGGCGTCGTCAAGCCGGTGCAGAGCCCGTTCGGCACCGTCGGCAGCATCACGCCGTTCAGCCCCAAGTTCCAGGGCAATATCCGCGCCCGCTATGAATGGGCCGGCAAGAACGAAATGAACTGGTTCATCGGTGCTGGCGTGAACTACATCAGCACGCAGTACAACCAGCCCGCGACATATCCTGACGGCAACGTCCCGGGTAACGGTAACGGTGTCGGCCCCGGCGGCATCATCGTTCCCGCCACGACCGTGCTGCGCTACAAGATGCCCGGCTATGCCCTTGCGGACGCCCAGATCGGCTTCTCCAAGGACAACTGGACGCTGACGATCTTCGGCGACAACATCTTCAACAGCCACGCTTCGACGTTCACCAACTCGTCGCAGTACATCAAGACGTCGACGATCGTTCGTCCGCTGACCTACGGCATCAAGATCGCAGCCAAGATGTGATCTGATGCAACGGATTGGAGGGGGTGGCGCTTGCAAGCGCCACCCCTTGCTTTCTGGCAAGACATCGAATGCTATGGGCGAGTTTGATGGACACGCGCGGCGATGGCCGACATTGAAAGTGCGTAGATGGCCACGCAAGCTGACTTGACCCGTTCCGAGAATACCCGTCCCGCCCCGCCTTCCGCGGTTCCGCCGGAGGCAGAACTGAGGGCACTCCACGCGCTGCAAGCCAAGGGCGACTATCAGGCGGCGGTCAACGGTGTCCGGCGGCTCCTCCCCACCGCCCCCGCAAATCGCGATCTGCTGCTGATCGAAGCGCATTCGCTGCGCATGATGCAGCAGATCGATACCGCGCTCGCCGCGCTTGACCGGCTTGGAGCGCATCACCCCAATTTCAGCCAGATGTTTCTCGAACGTGGGCTGTGCCATGTCGCCCGGCGCGATGCGCCGGCAGCAATCCTGAACTTGCGCACGGCCGTCACCGCCAACGCAGCGCTGGCGATGGGCTGGCGCATGCTGGACGGGCTCTACCGGATGACGGGCGACACGCGCAGCGCCGAGGTTGCCGCGCGTCATTTTGCCCATCTCGCCAGCCTGCCGCCGCCGATCGTGCAGGCCAAGGTCCTGTTTGGTGACGGTGAGGTCGATGTCGCCGAAGCGCTGATCCGCCGCTTCCTGCTGGAAGCAGGCAATCATCCCGAAGCGATGCGACTGCTCGCCCAGATCGGCCACCAGCGCAACGTGCTCGACGATGCCGAGACGCTTTACGAGGGCGTGCTCGCACTGGTGCCAGACCATGACGAGGCACGGCACGAATATGTCCAGGTGCTGATCGCCCGGCACAAGTTTCCCCAGGCCCGCGAGGCACTTGAACCGCTGCTACAGCGCGATTCCCGCGCTCACCCTCACCGCATCCAGGCCGCAACGATCCGCGTCGGGCTGGGCGATTTCGAAAGCGTGATCCCGGAATACCGGGCCATGATCAGCGAGATTCCCGGCGATACGCTGGAGGCACGGGTCCGCCGCGCCGATCTCAATCTGTGGCTGGGCCATGCGCTCAAGACCGAGGCACGCACCGCCGAGGCGATCGATGCCTATATGGCGGCGACTGCAGACCGGCCCGATTTCGGCGATGCCTGGTGGAGCCTCGCCAACCTGAAGACCTACCGCTTCTCCGCAGAATCCATCGCTGTGATGCAGGAACAGCTCGACGCGCCGGAGACTGCGGAAGTCGATCGCATCCACATCGCTTTCGCGCTCGGCAAGGCGCTGGAAGATGCAGGAGACTACGAGGCCTCATGGCAGGCCTATTCGCGCGGGAATGCGATGCACCGCGCGAGCAACGGCTATATCCCTGAAGTGTTCGAGACCAACACGCGCGAGCAGAAGCGCGTGTGCACGCCGGCCTTCTTCGCCGCGCGCGAAGGCTGGGGGCTCGAAGACCCCTCACCCATTTTCGTGCTCGGCCTGCCGCGCTCGGGTTCCACCCTTCTCGAGCAGATCCTCGCTTCGCACTCGATGGTCGAAGGCACGCAGGAACTGCCCGACATCCAGCGCATCGTCCACGAGTTGCAGGGCCGCGAGCTCAACTTCGACAAGCCGCTCTATCCCGGCTCGATGGCGGATCTGGACCGTGAGGCCGTCCTTCGCTTTGGTCAGCAGTATATCACCGATACGATGCCCAACCGCATCCTCGGCCGGCCCTACTTCATCGACAAGATGCCGAACAATTTCCGGCACATCGGCCTGATCCACCTGATCCTGCCCAACGCCAAGATCATCGATGCGCGGCGCGATGCGATGTCGTGCTGCTTCAGCAATCTCAAGCAGCTCTTCGCGCAGGGGCAGGAATTCACCTACGGCATCGAGGACATTGCGCGCTACTACAAGACATATGTCGAGCTGATGGACCACTGGGACGCCGTGCTCCCCGGCCGGGTGCTGCGCGTGCAGCACGAGGACGTGGTCGACGATCTCGAAGGCAGCGTGCGGCGCATTCTCGATTACTGCGGGCTCCCCTTCGAGGACGCCTGCATCGAATTCCACAAGACCAAGCGCTCCGTGCGCACGCCAAGTTCGGAACAGGTTCGCCAGCCGATCTTCCGTGACGGGCTCGATCAGTGGAAAAAGTTCGAACCTTGGCTCGAACCCCTGCGCGAGGCGCTGGGGCCCGAGCTGGCACCACGATAAGACATCAGGAAAAGGGACAGGAACGGCCAATGGCAGCGATAGGCGCAACGGCAGCCCCGGCGGGCGAGGAGAATGCTTCGGTAGCGCTGCGCTGGTACGTGCTGTTCATCATGATGCTGGCCTACACGATCAACATCGCGGACCGTTACGTGATGTCGACCGTGCTCGAGCAGATCCGGCTCGACCTGCACCTCAGCGATGGCGGGGTTGCCTTCCTCACCGGTGTGTCACTCGCGCTGTTCTACGTCAGCATGGGCATTCCGCTTTCGTGGATTGCGGACCGCTACAACCGGCGCAACCTGCTCGCCATCTCGATCACGCTGTGGTCGCTGATGACCACGCTGTGCGGCCTCTCGCGCGGCTATATCGAGCTGCTGCTGGCGCGCATGGGCGTGGGCATCGGCGAGGCGGGCGGCACGCCGTCGTGCAACTCGATCATCTGCGACTACTTCCCCGCCGCGCGGCGCCCGATGGCGCTGACGATCTTCTGCCTCGGCGCACCGATCGGCGCTTGGATTGGCGCGGACATGGCGGGTGCGGTTGCCAATGCCTATGGCTGGCGCGCGGCGTTCCTCGTGCTCGGCGTGCCGGGACTACTGCTCGCCCTGCTTATCATGGCGACGATCCGCGAACCCAAGCGCGGCTGCCTCGACGTGATCAAGAGCGACGATGATCCGACCCTGATGGAAACACTTCGCTTCTGCATGACGCAGAAATCGGCGGTCCACGTGATGATGGGCAGCGGCGTCGGCGCACTCTGGGGTTGGGGCCTGATGTGGTTCATCCCGACCTTCCTCCAGCGCACCTATCAAATCGACGTGGGCCAGGCCGGCGCGATCGTCGGTCCGATCCACCTCGTGATGGGCATCGGAGCCTCGCTGCTGACGGCGTGGATCCTGGCCCGCCCGTCCTACACCGATCCGCGCAAGATCGTGTATCTGCTCGGCGGCGTGACCGCCGTGGCGACGGTGCCGGGCATCATCGCGATCTACACGCACAACCTGACGCTGGCGACCGTGTCGCTGTGGTTGTTCATTCCGGGCATCTACTTCTACATCGGTCCCGCCTTCGCGCTTGGCCAGAACCTCGCGCCGCCCAAGATGCGCGCGATGTTCAGCGCGATCGCGCTTCTTATCGCCAACGTCTTCAACCTCATCGTCGCGCCGCAGGGCGTCGGCATGCTGAGCGACTGGTTCGCGGGTCCGGCGGGGCCTGACGCCAATTCGCTGCGCTCGGCGCTCCTCATCCTCGCGCCGACCGGGTTCTGGGCGGCGCTCCACTATTTCCTCGCCGCACGCACGATCGTCGAGGACCAGCAGCGGGCTATCGGTCATGTCTGAGCTTTCTCCCCTCCCCTCCTACATCAACGGCGAATGGGTCCTCCCCGCCACGTCCACCGCGGTCTTCGAGGCGATCAACCCGGCGACCGAGGAAGTCTGCGCGCGCGTGGCGCTGTGCGGGCCTGACGATGTCGACAAGGCGATGGCGGCAGCCCGCGCGGCGTTCGACGGCTACTCTTCGATGAGCCTCGAAGAGCGCCTTGCGCTTGTCGAGAAGCTGATTGCCGTATTCGAGGCGCGCTATGACGAGATGGTCACCGCGATCAGCACCGAAATGGGCGCGCCTTACGACCTCTCGTACAACGCGCAGGCCGAATGCGGACCCGGTCACCTCAAGGAAACGGTCAAGGCCGCGCGCGAGATGGTGTGGGAGCGTCCGCTCGGCGGGCGCGGCCGTCTGGTGCACGAAGCGGTCGGCGTCTGCGCGCTGATCACGCCGTGGAACTGGCCGATCAACCAGCTCGCCGCCAAGATCAGCCCGGCGCTGGTCGCGGGCTGCACGATGGTCCTGAAGCCGAGCGAGATCGCCCCGCTTTCTGCGCAGCTGTTCGCTGAATTCATCCACGAAGCCGGCTTCCCGGCGGGCGTGTTCAACATGGTCCATGGCACAGGCCCCGGCATCGGCGACCACCTGACCAGCCATCCCGAAGCCGACATGGTCTCGTTCACCGGCTCGACCCGCGCGGGCATCCAGGTGGCGAAATCGGCTGCCGAGACGGTCAAGCGCGTCAGCCAGGAACTGGGCGGCAAGTCGGCCAACGTGGTTTTTGCGGATAGCGGCCTTGAAGCCGCCGTCACGCGCGGGGTGCGCCACTGCTTTGGCAACTCGGGCCAGTCCTGCAACGCGCCGACGCGCATGCTGGTTGAAGAGTCTGTCTACGACGAGGCCGTCGCCATTGCCAAGAAGGCCGCGGAAGGTGTCACGCTGGGCGATCCGATGGAAAAGGGCCCGCATATCGGCCCCGTTGTCAGCAAAGTGCATTACGACAAGATCCAGCGCCTGATCGAGGCGGGCATTGCCGAAGGAGCTACGCTCGTAACCGGCGGCCCGGGCCGCGCCGACGGGTTTGACCGGGGCTACTATGTGAAGCCGACCGTGTTCGCCGGCGTAAACAACGAGATGACCATCGCGCGCGAGGAAATCTTCGGGCCGGTGCTCGTGATGATCCCGTTCAAGGACGAAGCGGAGGCGGTCAGGATCGCCAACGATACGCCCTATGGCCTCGCCGGCTACGTCCAGAGCGGCGACATGACCCGGGCGCGGCGTGTGGCGCGGCAGATCCGTGCGGGCAGTGTCTACGTGAACGGTGCGGGACAGGATTACTGCTCGCCGTTCGGTGGCTATAAGCAGTCCGGCAACGGGCGGGAGTGGGGCGAGTTCGGCCTCCACGACTACCTCGAGATCAAGGTGATCAACGGCTTCGAGGCGGCATGAAGCTCGCCGATATCGAGACGTTTGTCGTCGGCAACCCGCCGCCGCATTTCGGCGGGCGCTATTTCGTGTTCGTCAAGCTGACGACGGCCTGCGGGATCAGCGGGATCGGGGAGGCCTATTGCGTCCCGTTCTCGCCGCACCTTGTGGCGAAGATGATCGAGGATGTCTTCGCGCGCTATGCAGCGGGGCGCGATCCGCACGATATCGAGAACCTGTGGCGGCGGGTCTATTCGAGCGGGTTCACCCAGCATTCCGACCTCTCGCTGATGGGCGTGCTGAGCGCGCTCGAAATGGCGTGCTGGGACATCGTCGGCAAGGCGGCGGGCCAGCCGGTGTACAAGCTGCTTGGCGGGCGAGTGCATGACCGCCTGCGGGCCTACACCTATATCTATCCGCGCCCGGGCGACCAGACCGACGTCTACCACGATCCCGATCTCGCGGCGGAGCGGTCCGCCGAATACCTCGCCATGGGCTTCACCGCGCTGAAGTTCGATCCGGCGGGCCCCTATTCGGCATTCGACGGGCGCCAGCTGTCGCTGGAAGCGCTTGATCTGTCGGAGCGGTTCGCGAAGACCCTGCGCGAGGCTGTCGGCAGCAAGGCGGACCTCCTGTTCGGCACCCACGGCCAGATGACGGCAGCAGGGGCCATTCGCCTGGCAAAGCGGCTTGAGGCGGCCGATCCGCTCTGGCTTGAAGAACCCGTCCCCCCCGATGCGCCGGAGGAAATGGCCAAGGTTGCGCGGGCGACCTCGATCCCCATCGCGACGGGCGAGCGGCTCTCCACCAAGTACGACTTTGCGCGGCTGCTCGATGCCGGAGGCGCGGCGATCCTGCAGATGAACCTCGGGCGCGTCGGCGGGCTGCTGGAAGCCAAGAAGATCGCCGGCATGGCCGAAGTGCGCCACGCGCAGATCGCGCCGCATCTCTATTGCGGACCGGTGGTGGGCGCAGCGAACATCCAGCTGGCGACGGCAACGCCCAACTTCCTCATCCTAGAAAGCATCGAGGATTGGGGCGGCTTCCATACCGCGATCCTGAAGAAGCCGATCCGCTTCGAGGAGGGCCATGTCATCCCGCCGGCGGAACCGGGCCTCGGTGTCGAGCTCAACGAAGAAGTGGCGCGAAACCATCCCTATACCGGGGATATGCTGCACCTCGAGATGACACAGCACCCGGTATTCTGATGACTGAAATGTTTGATTATATCGTGGTGGGTGCTGGCACCGCAGGGTGCGTGCTGGCAAATCGCCTTACAGAGGACGGCAGGTCGACCGTGCTGCTGCTCGAAGCAGGCGGCAGCGACCTTTCGATCTGGATCCAGATGCCGATCGGTTATGGCCGCACCTTCTTCGACCGCCGGATCAACTGGATGTATGATACGGAACCCGTCGAGGGCCTCGGCGGACGCAGCAGCTATTGGCCGCGCGGCAAGGTCATCGGCGGCTCGGGCTCGATCAACGCGATGGTCTATGTGCGCGGGCAGCCGCGCGACTTCGACGATTGGCAGGCGGCGGGCAATCCGGGCTGGAGCTGGAGCGACGTGCTGCCCTACTTCACCAAGTCCGAGGACTTCGACCGCTTCAGTGCACACCACGGGCGCGGCGGGCCGCAGCACGTGACCGAGATAACCCCGCACGTCCACCCGGTGTGCCACAGCTTCATCGAAACGGCGGAAGGCCTCGGTTTCCCGGTGACGAGCGATTTCAACGGGAGCAACCCGGAAGGGGTCGGCTTTTACCAGATCAACACGCGCGGAGGGTGGCGCGCTTCGACTGCCAATGCGTTCCTGCACCCCGCCCTAAAGCGCAAGAACCTGAAGCTGCAGACCAAATCGCATGCGACGCGTGTGCTGTTCGAAGGCAATCGCGCGGTCGGCATCGAATACCGGCGTGGCGGCAAGCTGCACCAGGTGCGGGCACGGCGCGAAGTGATCCTCTCCGGCGGCGCGATCAATTCACCGCAGCTGCTCATGCTTTCGGGCATCGGCGATGGTGCAGCATTGGCGCGGCATGGCATTTCCGTGCAGCAGCACCTGCCTGCCGTGGGCAAGAACCTGCAGGACCATCTGGCGGTCTCGTACTTCTACAAGGTTCGCACGGCCACGCTCAACGATGAGCTGCATCCGCTGCTCGGCAAGGCACAGGCCGCGCTGCGGTTCGCGTTCGACCGGCGCGGGCCGCTTTCGCTCAGCGTGAACCAGAGCGGCGGCTTTGTGCGCAGCGGGCCGGACGCGCCGAACGTCGATCTGCAGCTCTATTTCAGCCCGGTCAGCTATACCAAGACGCCCTTGGCCGCGCGCAAGCTGCTCAATCCTGACCCGTTTTCGGCGTTCCTGCTTTCATTCAATCCCTGTCGCCCGACGAGCCGGGGGCATCTGGAACTACGCTCAGCCGATCCGCTGGAGCATCCGCTGATCCAGCCGAACTACCTCTCGACCGAGAACGACATCGCCGAAGTGCTGGCCGGAAACCGCCTGCTGCGCCGGATCGCGCAGAGCCGTCCGCTGGCGGACATGATCACCGAGGAACTGATCCCCGGCCCCGAGGTGCGCACCGAGGAAGACCAGCTCGCCGATTTCCGCGCGCGGGCGGATACGGTCTATCACCCGACCGGCACCTGCGCGATGGGGCCCGATGCGGCGACCTCGGTGGTGGATGCGCAGCTGCGCGTGCACGGCATTCAAGGCCTGCGCGTGATCGATGCCTCGATCTTCCCCAATATCACCAGCGGCAATACCAATGCGCCGACGGTGATGGTGGCGGAAAAGGGCGCGGCGATGATCCTCGAGGATGCGCGGCCGTGAGGTCAGCCGTTACCCCGTGAGATCGTTGGCCCTTGCTTGACACGGGCCTTGGCTTTCTTCTTCGGGCGCCGCGCCGGAGGAACAGCCCAACCCCGTGTCAAGCACGGGGTGACGGGGAAAGATCAATACAAGCCGGGCCTTACCGGCGCACCACCACTTCGTAGCCCTGCTCTTCGGGTTCATCGTCGACCATCTGCTCGGGGAAGCCGGTGCCAAGCACCTTGATGCCCAGCGGCTCCTCATAGCGGCGGATGATGTTGGGCGAATGTTCGCGCGGGCCGAAGGCGGCTTCGCCTTCCTTGAACAGGCGCACGATCAGCGGCGACATCTCGACCGGAACGCCGGTCTCCTGCGCGATCTTGTCGAACAGGCCGACATCCTTGGAGACGAGGTCCATCGTGAAGTTGATGTCGCGGCTGCCGTTGAGGATGACTTGGCTCTCGGTCTCGTGGACGAAGCTGTTGCCCGAAGAGATGCGGATCGCCTCGTAAGTCGTGTTCATATCGAGACCGACGGCCTTGCACACCGTCAGCGCCTCGGCGAGCGCGACGAGGTGCGCGGTGCACAGGAAGTTGGTCATCACCTTGAGCTGCGAGGCGGTGCCCCAGTCGCCGGTGTGGAGTACACGGCGGCCGAGCGTCTTGAGCACAGGCAGTACGCGCTCGAAGCCCTCGCGCGGGCCGGCGGCGAAGATCGAGATGTTGCCGGTATCGGCACGGTGGCAGCCGCCCGAGACGGGGCATTCCATGAACAGGCCGCCCCTGGCTTCGACCAGCGGGCCGAGGCGGAGCACTTCGGCATAATCGGTGGTGCTCATTTCCATCCAGACCTGCCCCGGGCGCATGACAGCGAGGAAACCGTCCTCACCTTCGGCCACGGCGGCGCTGGCGGCGGGCGATGGCAGGCAGGTGATGATGACATCGACCGCTTCGCCCAGTTCGCGCGGGCTCGCCGCTTCCTTGGCGCCGCGCGCGACATATTCGGCGACGAGTTCGGGATTGAGGTCGCGCACGGTGACGTCGTGGCCGTTGCGGATGAGGCTGCCCGCGAGCTTGCCGCCGACATTGCCGAGGCCGATGAAACCGATCTTCATGTGCGTTATTCTCCGGGGATCAGCACGATCTTGCCGACGTGCTTCTTTTCAAGAAAGGCGCGCTGCGCCGCGACGATTTCGGAAAGCGGGAAGGTGGCGGCGACGATCGGGCGGATTTCGCCGCGTTCGATGTAGCCGACAAGATTGGGGAAGACCTGCGGTTCAAGGATCGTGCAGCCGTAGAGAGTCAGGTCCTTGAGGTAGAGCGTGCGCAGATCGAGTTCGGCGATCGGGCCGGAAATCGCGCCCGCCACGCCATAGCGCCCGCCGCGCTTGAGCGCGACCAGCAGGCCAGGGAAACCCGCGCCGCCGGCTACGTCGATCACCACATCGAAGCTTTCGGAAGCGAAACTGGCATCGCGGGGCAGGACTTGGGATGCGCCGAGTGCGCGGACGCCATCTGCCTTGTCGGCGCTCGCAAGCGCGGTGATCTCGGCTCCGCGCCGCTTTGCCAGTTGTATCGCTGCCGAGCCGACGCCGCCCGATGCGCCGGTGATGAGGACGCGCTCGCCAGCGGCAAGCGCTGTGCGCGTCAGCATGTTCTCGGCAGCCGAATAGGCGCAGGGGAACGAGGCCAACTCGGTATCGGTCAGCCCCGTATCGATGCAATGCGCATGCACCGATGGCATCTTTGCGAATTGCGCGAAGGCCCCGTCGACTTCCGAACCGAAATAGGTGGCTTCAAAGCGGCTGGCCCCGCGGAACACAGGTTCCACCAGCACACGCTGACCAACGCGGGCGGGGTCTATCCCCTCCCCCACGGCCACGATCCGGCCGACAGCATCGGCGCCTTGGATGCGCGGGAACTGTGGCAGCGCGCCGGTCCAGCCGGAGTCCTCTGTCCTGGCCTCTGCAAAGCCATCGCCCCCGCCCGCCTCGGTCGCCACGGTGACCGACTTGGAATACCACGCGGTGCGTGTGTTGATATCAGTGTTGTTCACCCCGCAGGCGCCGACACGGATCAGCACTTCTCCGGGGCCGGGCTGCGGCACCGGCACGTCGGTGCGATACGACAGGCATTCGAACCCGCCATTGCCGGTTAGCAGCACGGCTTCCATGGTGGCGGGAACACCTTCCATTAGCTCAGGCCAGCGGAGGAAGTTGCGATTTCAGCCAGTCGAAATGCGCATAGGACATGCCGCGATAATCGTCCCACCCGCGCGCCGTTTTCTCGGCAACTTCGTCCGAGAGCACGTTGAGCGGCTGGCTGCTGGCATAGGCAAGCAGCAGCGTCTGCGCGGCCTTCTCGAAGAAGTAGAGGTCCTCGAAAGCTTCGGCGACGGACGTGCCGGTGCAGGTGATCCCGTGATTGCCCATCAGCAGCGTCTTCTTGCCCCCCAGCGCGGCGGCAAGACGCTCGCCCTCCTCCGCCTCGTCGGCAATGCCGCCAAAGCCCTGATCGATCGCCAGCCGATTGAAGAAGCGCGCCGTGTTGTTGTCGAGTGGCAGCATGCGCGGATCGGCAAGCGTGGCGAGCGCGGTGGCGTGCGGCGGGTGGCAGTGGATGATCACGCGCGCGGCAGGGCACTGGCGATGCACGGTGCCATGGATAGTCCATGCGGAGGCATCGGGCGCATCGGGGCGGTTCATCACATCTGCATCGTCGGCATCAAGCAGCATCAGGTCTTCGGGTTTGATGCTGGCGAAATGCTGCCATTTGCGATTGAGGAGGAACTGCTTGCCGTCGTCCGAAACCGCCGCGCTGAAGTGGTTGCCGACCGATTCCGACCAGCCCATCTGCGCGGTGATGCGAAACGCTGCGGCAAGATCCTCACGCAGCGCGGCGACGTCGGCTTCGGTCACTTGAAGCGGCCCTCGCTCGTCAGCGCGCGGTAGGTGCTGCGCATCTCGCCGCGATCGGCATAAGTCCCGCGCAGGTAGCGCGCGCCGCTGGTTGCCGAATAGGCCTCGCGCCCGTGGACGATGCGGTGGTTGTCGAACACGATGCATTCGCCCGCGTTGATGCGGAAGCGCATGAGGTACTTGGCGGACTGCAGCATGCGGCCGAACCGGCAGAACGCGGGGTAATAGCGGTCGAGCACGTCCTGCGGCAGGTCGAACACGTCGGCCATGTGCTGACTGATCGTCACGCCCGAGACTTCGCCGTGCGCATCAAGCTCGATCACCCGCTGGCGCGAGCGGACGTCGTAGGTGTCGTGCTCGCAGTAGAACGGCACTTCGGTTTCGGCGAGGAGCTTGAAGTCCTCCGGGTACAGTTCGCGGAAATCGTTCGCGACCGCTACGCCGTCGAGGAACAGGTTGGCCCCGCCCTCCACGCTGTTGGCACGGCAGTGGAGGAACTGGACGCCGGGGGCCATGTCCTCGGCCGGAGTGTCGGTGTGGAGTTCGAGCGCCTTGGCGGTGTAGGCAAGGTTGGTCGGCTCGATATGGGTCATCACGTCGAAGTATTCGCCGAAGAACGTCGGCCGCACGTGGCCCATCAGCTTGACCAGATCGGTCAGCGCCTCGTCGCTGTCGGGCATGTCGGTCACCAGCGCGACGCCTTCGACGATCAGCGCCTTCAGCCACTCGGCGACCTTGGCCTTGTCTGCCATGAGGTCCGCTTGGCGGAAGCGGGCGACGTTCGGGTAGTGGTCGGCAAACCAGGCACGGCGCGGCAGATCGGAAGGGTCGGGGCGGCGCTTGCCTTCGGCATAGCTTGCCAGCCACTCGAGCGGGTAGCGGCTGGTATGGTTCTCGCCGTCCCACGCGATCTCGAGCGCCCCCTCGACGACCTCGGCGCGGCGCGGACGCGGAGCAGCCTCCAGATGGAAGATATCGAAGACCCGCTCGCGGGTCTGGCTGTCGAACGAAGTCGGGCAGTTGTCGCGCAGCCAGTAGTTGTTGAAATAGGCGGTCTTGCCGCCGGGAAGCAGCACTTCGAGCCCGGTGTCGGTCAGCGTGACCGGTGCGGCGGACGAGGTGGTCAGCGTCATTGTCTTCCCCCGCTGGGATGTGCGGCGGCCTGCCTGCCGCTGTCAGTTACGACTTTAGCCCGGAATGGACTGGCTCAGCAGTGCATCATCAAGAATCATATATCGTATCAATGCGTGTAATGCACTCGCATCGATGGATCAGGCGCCGCCGAGCAAGTCTTCCGCCCAGGGCAGCTGCGCGAGGATCGGCGGGAGGCTTTCCTTGCGGATTGTCTCGCCGGCCAGCGTCGCAGTTTCCAGGGCCAGATCGCCCAGTTCGCCGGCGCGGCTGACGACCTGGATGCGGCGGGCGAAGCGTGCACGCGGGAGCGGCTCGATGCGCAGGTCCGGGATCAGCGCGGGCATCGCGGCGAGGCAGAGCAGCGAGGTGATGCTCCAGCCGATACCGAGCGCGACTGCATTGAGCTGCTGCGGCACGATATCGACTTCGATCACATTGGGCAGGCGCAGCCGCATGCGGGTGAGCTGGCTTTCGATGCGCTGGCCCATGCCGGTATCGAGCGAATAGCGCACGAACGGCAGGCCCTCGGCCGCCGCGATGGGATCGGCAGCGCCGCGGAAACTCGGCGGGAACACCAGCACAAAGGGATCGTCGAGTACGTCGTGGTGGACGACGCCTTCCTGCTTTTCGAGCACGCTGCTGCCGGTGATCAGCAGATCGACCCGCCGTGCAAGGAAATCCTGCTGCTGGTTGAGCGAGATGCCCGAGCGCACACGCCAGCGCGCCACGCGGGGCCCGAGCCGGCTGAGCAGCGGGCCGGTGAGCAGGATCGCAAGCGATTCCGCCATGGCCACGGTCACCTTGTCGATCGGCTGGTTGGCGCCTTCGCGCACTTCATCGACCATCGTGCGCGCAGTGGCGAGCAGGTGCGTTGCGCGTTCGTAGAGTGCCCTGCCCGCTGGCGTCAGGCCCAAGGGACGCAAGGTGCGATCAAACAAGGTCGCGCCAATGCCCTGCTCCAGCCGCGCGATGGTCTGCGAGACGGCGGACTGGGTGATGCGCAGCTGTTGTGCGCTCGCGGTCATTCCGCCCAGCTCGACAGTGAGGACGAAGACTTCCAGCGCATGGAAATCGAACTCGGCTGGGAGCAGCATCAGTGCCTCACGATAAAAATGACTGAAGCGCCATATTATAAACCGTTATCATGGAGCAAGCATGTTCCGTCGGGGCAACGCGGATTGACGTAGATCAATGCGGGGCGCAAAATGTCCACATCGCAAGGGAGATACCGAGATCGCGCCCGATCGCCTCATCAACCGCCGCTGGCTGCCGCTGAACGCGCTGCGCGCGTTCGAGGCAGTGGGACGGCATATGAGCTTCACGGCCGGTGCGCAGGCGCTGACGGTGTCGCAAAGCGCGATGAGCCGCCATGTCTCCAGTCTCGAGGATCTCATCGGTCGCCCGCTGTTCGAGCGCGGGCCAACCGGCCTCAAATTGACGCCTGCGGGTTCGATCCTCCTCCCGGTCGTGAGCAAGTGCCTCGACCGGATGGAGCAGACGATCAACACCATCCGCAACAAGGATCTCGAAAGCCGTCCGATCCGGCTGCATATCCCTCCTTCCCTGCTCTATCAGAACGCACTGCCGCTGCTGGCGAAGTTCCACAAGGAGCATCCGGAAATCCGCATCGATGTGGTGACCTCGAATGTCACCGGCGTCCCCCGCGACAATGTCGACATGGCGGTGGTGTTCGACCGGCCCAATGTCGACGACAGCGTGGCCGACCTGCTGTGGATGGTGCGGGTCGCCCCGCTGTGCTCGCCCGAGACAGCAGCGGCGCATGTCGGCAAGAGCTTCGAGCAGTTCCTGCACGACAACGAGCTGCTGCACGTGAAGCTGGAAGGCGAACCGCGCGGGCTGCTCTGGTCGAGCTACGCCGCGCAGCAGCGCCTCGCGATCGAGACCAATGATGGCCTTGCGTTCGATACTGCGTTTTCGGCCGTGCGCTATGCGATCGGCGCTTCGGGCGTGGTGCTGGCGGATATCGACATGTTCGCGCAGGAAATTGCCAGCGGGCAACTGGTAATGCCCTATGACCGCGTTTCGGCGGACGGCTTCGGATACTATCTCAAGACCCACGCCGAAGACCTCGGCGACCCGGCAATCTTCCTGCTGCGCGAATGGATCATCCGGCACTTCTCTGGCGGCATGGGACGGGATGCCAATGCGCCGACCGAGATGGTGCCGGAGATGCGGGGCTGACCCGCAGCGTCAGGGCGCGGGTGGCAAGTGCTTGAGCAGCAGCCCGTCCTGGTGATCCTTGACGAAACCCTTCCACGTCGGGTTCGCGCCGCCTTCGCTCACTGCATCATAGCGCTTGTCCTCGCTGGTCCACTCGGCGCCGTCGGATTCCTCTGACGGCACCGCGAGGTACTCGGCCTTTGCTGTATCGCCCTTGAGCTGCACATCGAGGAACGCGGTGATGAAGTGAAGCGCGATGGAGTTCACGCGGGGCTTTCGCCACATGCGGTCTTCGAACCAGTCGAAGTCCCACACGGTGCCGCGCATTTCCGCCGGTGCGGGATTGGTGCCGATGGCGTGGCCCGCCCCCTTGAGCGCGAGCAGCCAGCGGTCGGAGCCCTTGGCATCGCGGAAAATGGCGGCAGGGCCGGGATCGTAGCCGACAGTGCGGTCCGCCGTGCCTGCGACGACAAGCAGCGGCGCCTTTATCGCGGAGAGGCCATTGCCGCCCCATGCGGCCCACGGTGCGCCGCCCGCAGGCGCGATGGCCACGACAGCCTTGATGGCAGGATCATGGAGCGCGGCTGCTTCAGAACCGTTGCCGGTGTAGCGATCGACCATTGCGGGGGGCAGGCGCTTGACTGCCGGGCTCGCCGCATCAAGCTCGGCCCCTGCAACAGTAAGCGCGCCATAACCGCCGAACGAATAACCAGCGAGCGCGATGCGTGTGGTATCGCCGAGCGGCCCGAGCAGGCCGCCGCGGATGCGCCGCAGCACATAGGTGATATCTAGCGGGCGGCGGATCAGCGTCGCGGGCGTCTGCGCGGTATCGGTGATGGCCGGATCGCGGTGGCGGATCGCGACGACGACATAGCCCTTGGTGGCAAGGTTCTCACCCAGCCACGAGAGCATGACCGGATCGTTGTTGTAGCCATGCGAGAGCAGCACGATCGGATAGCCCTGCCCCGCCGGCTTGGCATCGGCGACCGCGAGCGCGGGCACGGTGAAGTAGGCAGGCGGCTTGGGCGGTTCGGAGACAAGGCTGGCACGGTAGGTGGCGCGGCGGTCCTTGGGGCCGACTTGCGCGGGATACCAGATGACCAATGGCATCGTGCGGTCGGCGCGGACCAGTTCACCCTTGGCCAGCGTACCAAGCGGATCGACCGCGCCTTTGTCCACCACCGTTTTCTCGATCACGCCCACCCCGTTGGGGCCGACTGCAGCAAGCGCAGGCGATCCGACTTCGGGAATGCTGGGCGGCGGCGCGGCCTCGGCTGGCGCGGCGGCGACCGACGACGCGCTGAGCATCGCGGCAAAAACGGACAGCGGCTTCAAGCGCGAATCATCCGCATGGCGCGATCGCAGACGCGAATGTCCGCGCAATCGGTGGGTTATCCGGGGTTTCCCGATCATGTGCCGGGTTAGTCCTGTCCTCTCGCATGGCCCCTGTTACCGCATTTACCTTGGCGCGCGCTATCTTGTATTCGCATCCCACCTTGCGCTAGCTGCATTTGTCCGACCACGCACGCGTGGCTAAGGAGCGGGCGCCACCACACACGCCGCAATGGCAGGCAGGAGCAACCACGTGCCGGATCCGGAAACCTATGACCTGCTGATCGTCGGCGGGGGGATCAATGGCGCAGGGATTGCCCGCGATGCCGCCGGACGTGGGCTTTCGGTGCTGCTGGTCGAACAGGAAGACCTCGCCAGCCACACCTCCTCGGCCAGCACCAAGCTGATCCATGGCGGGCTGCGCTATCTCGAATACTACGAGTTCCGCCTGGTGCGCGAGGCGCTGATCGAGCGCGAACGGCTGCTGGGCATGGCGCCACATATCATCTGGCCGCTCGCTTTCGTGCTGCCGCAGATGAATTCACCGCGCCCCGCCTGGCTCGTGCGGCTGGGGCTGTTCCTCTATGACAACCTCGGCGGACGCAAGAAGCTGCCCGCCACCCGTACGGTCAACCTCGCCCGCTCGGCGCTCGGCAATGGTCTCAAGCCCGGCGCGAAGACGGCGTTCGTCTATTCCGACTGCTGGGTGGAGGACAGCCGCCTCGTCGTGCTCAACGCCCGCGATGCGGCGGAACGCGGCGCAAGGATCGAAACGCGCACCCGACTGGTTTCGGCCATGCGGGAGGGCGCACTGTGGAAGGCCGAGATCACCGGCAGCGGCGGCACGCGGAGCGTGATGGCCAAGGGCCTCGTCAATGCAGCGGGTCCGTGGGTGGAAGACGTGCTCCAGCGCGCCGCCAGCGCCAGCCAGGACCGCGGCGTGCGGTTGATCAAGGGTAGCCATATCGTGGTGCCGAAGCTCTATGAGGGCGACCACGCCTTCATGCTGCAGAACCCCGATCGCCGCATCGTTTTCGCCATCCCCTACGAACATGATTACACGCTGATCGGCACGACCGACGAACCGTGGCAAGGCCAGCCAGGCAAGGCGCAAATCTCGCCCGAGGAAACCGACTACTTGTGCGAGACGGTGCGGCGCTACTTCGCGCGGGAGATCCACCCGGCAGACGTCGTATGGAGCTACGCCGGCATCCGCCCGCTTTATGATGATCATGCCGCGAGCGCGTCGGCGGTGACGCGCGACTATGTGCTCGATCTTGATGGGGGAAACGGCAAGGCCCCGCTGCTCAGCGTGTTCGGCGGCAAGATCACGACCTACCGCAAGCTGGCCGAGCATGCGCTGGAAAAGCTGGTGCCGTTCTACCCCGGCGCCAAGGGTCACTGGACGGCCGGTGCGGATCTTCCCGGCGGTGACATTCAGGGTGATGACTTCGCGGCGTTTGTCGCGCGGCTTGCCGCCGCGCATCCGGACTTTCCCCGTCCGCTGCTGACCCGCCTCGCCCGCGCCTATGGCACCCGCGCGCAGGCGATCCTCGGAACCGCGCAGACGATGGATATGCTCGGAACCGACTTCGGCGGCGGGTTGACCCAAGCGGAAGTCGACTATCTGGTCGATCAGGAATGGGCGCGCAGTGTGGAAGATGTGCTCTATCGCCGCAGCAAGCTCGGCCTACATGTGCCGCCGGGCACAGCTGAAGCGCTTGAAACTTATCTGGCGCGTAAAAACTTCTAAAATCGAAGGCCTGTTCGCTTAACCACTTTGTGCACCGCAATTCTGCGGTAGATGACGGCTGTGACGCTTGGGACACGACCAGCGCCTTCATTATCGCTGCGAAATAGTCGGCATGGGCGTTTAGAAGGGATTCAGCAGGCACTGGCATTGTCGTAGCTGCCACCCAGCAGCGCGAGCCTTCTGCCATGCCCCGGTTCTCAGACCTGTCCGTCGTAACCCGCGCCGCCGCGAGCACCGACCCGTTCATCAGAGCCCTGCTTCCCGCCGACGCGATGTTCCGGGTAATCTGGTCGACCAAGGATGTCGGCGGTACGACGCAGATCAGCTACAGCTTCCCTTGGGCAGGCGGTGTCGCCAGCCAGTTCACCACGCCCTATGGCCGCGCCGAGAACACCGCCGCGGTCACCGGCGCGGTAAATGCCAATCAGGCGCCGATGATCGCAAAGGCCTTCGAGGCCTGGTCGAATGTCGCCAACATCAAATTCACACCCGTCACCGAGACCGCCGATGGAACGGTCGGCGATATCCGTATCGCCTTCTCCTCGGCGATCTCGGCCGGATACTGGGGCTATTCGCTCGGCGTCTCGGACGGACGCGCCAACGCGCACGGCGATATCTGGATCGACGATACCTACATCGGCCAGTCTTTCGCGCCGGGCACTTACAACTACATGGCGATGCTCCACGAGATCGGCCACAGCCTCGGCCTCAAGCACACGTTCGAAGCACCGAAGATCCCGGCGGGGTTCGACAACCAGCGCTACTCGATCATGTCCTATACCTCGCCCGAGCAGGTGTGGTGGCGCAATCCGGCGACAAGCCGTACCGAGTGGCTGATCAAGACACCGATGGTCTACGACATACTCGCGATCCAGAAGCTCTACGGCGCGAACATGACGTATCGCACCGGTGCCGATACCTACGCCTTCGACCCCGCAGCACCTTCGTTCGAGACGATCTGGGATGCCGGCGGGACGGATACCTTCAGCGTCGCCGCGTTCAGCCAGGGCTGCACCGTGGACCTCCGGCCGGGAGCCTATTCTTCGCTTGCCTATGACAGCGTCGCGCTTACCAACAACATCGGCATCGCCTTCAATTGCAACATCGAAAACGCGTTGGGCGGCAGTGGCGGCGATACGCTGATCGGCTCGGAACTCGCCAACCTGCTCGATGGCGGAGCCGGGGCAGACGGGCTGCAGGGCAACGGCGGCGACGACATTCTGCGTGGCGGCACGGGCAACGACCAGCTCGACGGCGGCGTCGGCAATGACACGCTGAGCGGCGGTGACGGCGACGACGTGCTTATCGGCGGTGCCGGCAATGATCTGCTCGACGGCGGCGCCGGTACCGATACCGCCAGCTTCGCCGCAGTCAGTGCCTCCTTGCGGGTGAGCCTCGCCATCTCAGGCGCGCAGAACACAGGTGCGGGGAACGACACGCTCGTCAGCATCGAAAACCTGATCGGCGGCACCGGTGCGGATATCCTGACCGGCAATGACGGCGCCAACCTGATCAACGGCGGCGGCGGGGCGGACCAGCTGTCCGGCGGCGGCGGCGCGGACATCCTCATCGGCGGCGGCGGACGCGACTCGCTGCAGGGCGGCCTCGGCGGCGACGTGTTCCGCTTTGCCGAACTGGGCGACCTTCCCGACACCACCGCGACTACGGCAGACACGATCCTCGATTTCAGCAGCAGCCAGGGCGACCGCATCGATCTTTCCGCCATCGACGCAGTCAAGTCGACCTCCGGTGTGAACGATGCCTTCACCTGGATCGGCAACGGCGCCTTCACCAAAGTCGCCGGGCAACTGCGCTATGTCGTGGCCAGCGGCGTCGGCCTCGTCAGCGGCGATATCGATGGCAACGGCGTGGCCGATTTCGCGATCCGGATCGAGAAAGCTCCTGCGCTCACCGGCCTCGATTTCATCCTCTAGTTCCGGACCACCTTGAGCGGCACGCCCTGATAGGACAGGCCCGGCAGCAGGCTTTCCTGCTTCATGATCACGCTGCCAGGGCCGACATGCGCGCCCTCGCCCACCACGCAGCCGTAGAGCGGGACGGTGCCGGCGCTGATGGTCGCGCCAGCCATGATCCGCACCTTGTCGACCTTGAGCACGCGGTCCTCGAACGTGTGCGCCTGGAAGAACGCCGTGACCGTCGCCCCGTCGCCGATCTCGATCATGTCGGGATCGACAACTTGCGAGAACTGCGGCCCGAGCACCGCGCGCTTTCCGATCTTGAGGCCCATCAGGCGCAAGTAGAGCGTCAGCAGGAACGTGCCTTCCAGTTGCTGCAGGATCGCATTGGCATAGCGCGCCCAGGCGACGAAGACGAAGTCCCACCGGCTCGCCCAGCATGACCAAAGCGCGTGCTGGCCGGGCTTGACACGGCCCATCAGCGTCCATTTGAGCACGGTCACCGCCAGCAGCAGCGCGAGCAGCGGGGCCAATGTCGCCAGCGGAATGACGATCAACGCGAACTCGAGATTGGTCGCTTCCGGCGCGCCTTCGACCAGCAGCTTGTACCACAGCACCGTCGCCAGCAACGGGCCGACCGGCAGCACGAAGCGCAGGAGTTCCCAGAACACGCGGTTCCAATAGCGGATCGGCGAGGGATCGTGCGTCAGACTGCGGTCCATCTCGACCACCTGGCGGCGCGGCAGATCGAAGCTCGGCCGGCCGAAGCGCGATTGGCCGGCGGCGATTTCCTTCGAATTGGCGACCGTGCTGATGCCGATCAGGATATCGTCCGGTAGCACTTCCCCCGCCGGGATCACCGCATGGTTGCCAAGGAACGTGTTGCGGCCCAGCACGATGGGCGCAAGTCGCACCGTGCCGCGCGAGATTTCTGGCCCGCCGAGGTAGATGCCGTCGGCAAAGAACGTTTCCGCGCCGATGGTGACGAGTTCGGGCGTCACGTCGAAGATCGTGCTGATCTCGCATTTTTCGCCGATGTTCGCACCCGCCAGCCGCAACCATTGTTTCCAGAACAGTGTGCCTGAAAGCCACTGGCCCGCGTTGAAGGTCGTCGCGGATTTGAGCCAGACGCGGATATAGGCAAGGCTCCAGCGGTCAATCACGCCGGGCTTGACGCGGCCCATCGCGCGCACCATCAGCGCGCTCCACACGAGGCTGACAGGGACGCTGATCACAGTCACGCCAAAGACGACCGCGAGGACATGCGGATCGAGCTTGGGCTCGTAGATCCAGACCCAGATTTCCTCCGAACCGACCCCGAGGAGGCCGCACAGCAGCAGCGCGAGGAGCCCAGTCGGCAGTGCACCAAGCATGGTGGCGACGCCCTCGGCCGCGAGCATGGCGAAGCCGTGGGTGACCGGATGGAGGTGGCGGCCATGCGTGGTGAAGGCCGGTGCGTCCGGCGCCGGGCCGACGCGGCGGGCGGGTACGCCGTCCCACAGCTCGCCCGCTGGAATCGTGGTGCCCGAATTGATCACCGAGAGCGGCGCGATCACGCTGCCCGCGCCGATGCGGCAATCGTGCTCGACCGTCGCGCGGGTTTGCAGCGTGGCATCGGCCTCGATCACGATCCGCCCGAACACCACATCGCCCCGGTCATATTCGGCGAGCCCGATATGCGCGTCCTGCCCGAGCGTCACATTGTCGCCGATCTCGAGCAGGTCCCAGCCGCCGCGATGGAGGTGCACGCCGCGATGGATATGCACGCCGCGCCCGATCTTTGCGCCCAGCAGCCGCAGCACCGCATTCTGGAAGACCGTGCCGGACAGCATCGGCCAAGGGATCAGCCGCGCCGACTGGACAGTAACCCAATGCCGCAGATGATAGGGGCTCCACACCGGTGCCCGCACCGGACGATAGCGCCCGATTGCGATCGCCTTGACCAGCAGCGTGAAACCGACCGAGACCGGCAGGTAGAGCGCGACCCCGGCCACGGTGATCAGCGGCGTGAGCAGCACGAAGCCGACGAGATCAAGCTTGTCGAACAGTGCCGGGAACAGTTCCCACGCCACCCACCAGCTGACCCAGCCGCCAAAGGCAAGCTCGCCGGCCAGCCATACCAGCTGCACAATGTTGGCGAGCAGCGGCTGCGCCTTGCCCTCGCGCACCAATTCGGGCGCCTCATGCTGCGCAGCATGGGCAGTGGCCGCATTGGCCTCCTCGCCCATCGCGGCCAGCGCACGCACGGTGCGGGCGGAATAGATATCGCTGACTGTGATCCAGTCTGCCGCGCCGGCTTCGCGCAGCAGTGTGACGAGCAGCGCGGCGCTAAGGGAATCGCCGCCAAGGTCTTCGAAAAAATCGTCGTCGACCGACACGCCGCCCGGCCGCGTCAGGATATCGGCAAAGGCGGCGGCCAATGCGGCTTCGTGCGGCGTTGCGGGCGGTACGATGTCGCGGCCCGGCAAGGTATCCGCCGTAAAGCTCATCGGCGGCAATGCGGCCCGGTTGAGCTTGCCGCCGACCGTCGTGGGCAGTTCATCGAGCAGGCCGATCCGGCGCGGCACCATATAACCCGGCACGGTGCTGGCGAGCTGGGTGCGCAAGTCGTCGAGATCGAGCGCCGTGACGCCTTCCCCCGCCACCACATAGGCGACCAGTTCCGGCACCCCGCCTGCATCCTGCAGCCGCGCCGCCGCTGCGCGCACGCCGGGAAGTGCGGCCAGGCGGGCCTCGATCTCACCCAGTTCGACACGGTAGCCGCGGATCTTGACCTGCGCATCGATGCGGCCGTGATAGAACAGGCTGCCGTCAGGTTCGCGGTGGACGAGGTCGCCGGTGCGATAGATCCGCCCGCAAGTCGGGTGGTCGACGAACTTTTCGGCGGTCAGGTCCTCGCGGTGGCGATAACCGCGCGCAACTCCTGCCCCGCCCATGCACAGCTCGCCCTGCTCGCCTTCTCGCACCGGCTGGAGCGCATCATCGAGCACATAAGCGGCCATACCCGGCACCGGACGACCGATGGTGATCGGGCCGCCGGTCACGATATCGCCGCGCAGGCAAGTGACCGCGCATTCGGTCGGGCCATAGCCGTTGACCATCCGCCGCCCCTTGGCCCAGCGGTCCGCAATATCGCGCGGCAGGGCTTCGCCACCAACATAGAGCAGCTTGAGTTCAGGCAGGGCGCTTTCCGGCTCGCGGCAGCCGCTGCTGCGCAGCAAAGTCGGCGGCGGGCAGAACACTGTGGCACGCTCGTTACGCAGCCATTCGACGATGTCAGGCCCAAGCCGCGCGGCTTCGTCGTCCATCACCACCAGCGTCGCGCCCGAGGCGAGCGCCAGCCAGATTTCCTCGATGGAACTGTCATAGGCGGCGGACGAGCCTTGAATGACGCGATCTGACGGGCCGAGACCGAATTCGGCGAGATCGGACGCAACAAGGTTAGCGACGTTGCGATGTTCGACCATGACGCCCTTGGGCTTGCCGGTCGTGCCGCTGGTATAGATCACGTAGGCGAGCTGTTCCAGGCGGATTTCATCCGGCAATGCTGCGCCCGCAGGCGGCTCCTGCGCCGCCAGCTCCGTCACTTGCAGCAGGGGCACCTCGCCCGCGACGGAACCGAGCCGCACGGCGCCAGCCGCATCGGTCAGGACCGCGACCGCATTGGCGTCTTCCAGCACTTCGGCAATGCGATCATCCGGAAACGAAGGATCGATCGCCGTGTAGGCCCCGCCCGCCTTGAGCACCGCGATCTGCGCCGCATAGAGCATTGGCGAGGTGCGCGGTAGCAGCAGCGCGACAATCCGCTCCGCCTCCAGCCGCGGCGCGAGATGGTGACCGAGCCGGTCGGTAAGGGACACAAGTTCGGCATAGCTGATCGCCTGCCGGTCCGGCCGATTGCGCGCAGGCGGCACCTCGATCGCGGTCTGGTCCGGATAGCGGGCAGCGGCCTCCGCAAGGAAAGCGTGCAGCAAGGCAGGACGGACTTCGGGCGCGGTCAGCATCGCGCCCCTCTATCGCTGCGGCAATTGCGGTCAAGCCGGTGTTCGCCCCGATTCCTTGCAGGAAGTTCCCGTTGCCATAGGCCTCTTGAGGGACCCAGTGTGCAGTGCAAAGAGCATGTGGCAGCACACACTGCGGCAACCACCCTCCTCCGCACTGAGGGCGATCAGCTCCCGAAAAGCCGCTGCGCCGCAGCATCGCACAGCGCAACGCAGCGCTCGCGCGGGGTGCGCTGGTCCGAGAGGTAGAATTCGATCCACAGGCCATCAAGCACGGCAGACAGCAGCGCAATGCCATCCGCAAGCGGCAGCTTGCGCTCCTCCTGCGGCAGTTGCGCGACCAGCCGTTCGAGCAAATCACGCTGGCGGAAGTTGAACCGTGTGGAGACAGCCGCGAAATCGTCCCGGCTGCGCGCCAGCTGCCAGAACACCATCCACGCGCCGATAATGTCCGGCCCGGCCCAGTCGTCGGAGAAAACCGCGACGAAGTAGCGGTGCAGCGCCTCGCCTGGCGCGCCCTCACCGGGCATTGCCGCCGCTTCGAGCTGGGTCAGCATGTCCTCGCAGAGCTGCTCGTAAGTTTCGAGCAGCAGATTGTCCGGATTGCGGAAATAGTGGCGCAGCAGGCCATGGCTGACCCCGGCTTGCCGGCAGATCTCGCGCCCGGTTGCGCCCTTGGCACCCAGCCGGGCGAGGCAGTTGACCGTCGCGGCGACAAGGTCTGCCCGGCGCACTACAGGCGAAGCCCGGCGGCGGCGCGGCGTTGCCTCCTCCCCAGGTGGGCTGGCCATGTTCACGCCGACCGCCTGGCAGCGCGTTGGCCAAGGAGGTAGACGACTGATCCACTGCCGAGAAGGATCGTGGTGAGACCGAGAATCTTGATCACGGCGAGCAGCTTGTTCGGCTCATCCGGCGCAGGAAATCCCGCCAGCACCAAGGCGGTCAGCGTCGTGGCCAGGCCAATGCAGGCGAATACGGTCGAGGTGACGCGGCCGCCCGGCAGGCGCGTGAGGGGCACGTCGCTCGGCACGCCCTGCAGCCGGATCACCGCGAGGAAGACGAGCGCGAACGGCAAAAAGGCGGCGATGATTCCCATGCTGACGAGCACGTCATAGGCGCCTTTCACGCCAGTACCAGCCTGTCCAAGTATGCATAGAACTGCACCAAGCCCGCCCTGCACCAGGATGGCGACATAAGGCGTGCCCCATTTGGGGTGGACCTTGGCGAAAACGGGAGGAAGCAACCGGTCGATGCCGACCGCAAACGGGATGCGAGCGGCGCAGGAAAGAAAGCCGCTCGCCGCGCCCAGATTGCCAAGCGTGATGAGGAGCGCGAGGGGCACGACGATCCACCCTGCCCCCACTTTCTCAGCCGCCACCGCGCCCGCCTGAACGAGGCCCTGCAGCGTATTGACTTCGCTGGAAGGCATCGCCAGCAGGACCGCGAATGTGCCGATGATGTAGCACGAGACGATCACCAGTCCAGCAATCGGCAGCGCGCGCGGGATGGTGCGGCGCGGGTCCTTGATCTCGCCGCTCATGAACGAGGCGGTCTCCGCGCCTGAAAGCGCGAAGGCGATCGCGGCCCACATGATCATGTGCTGCAGATCGAACACCGGCACGAACGATTGCGACGTGAACTCGGTTGCGGAACCGAACTGCGACCACGCGATTCCGCCCAGCACGATCACGATCAGCGCCGGCCCCCACATGCCGACCGCGCCCAGATTGTGCAGCCAGCGTCCGAAGCGCATGCCGAAAATGTTGATCGCGGTGATGAACGCGAGGGCCGTCAGCGCAAAACCCATGAAGAACAGCGGATTGCCGCGCAGGAACAGCAGGCTCGTCCCGCCGATGTAGAGCGCATTGCCGGCATCGAAATAGAGCACGCTGGGGAAATAGGGGAGGTTCGAGGTGAAGTAGCTCCACCCTGCCATGAAGCCGACATATGGGCCAAATGCCTCGCGCGTCCAGATGTAGAGCCCGCCTTCCTGCGGGTAGCGCGAAGAGAGCTCGACGATGGCGAGGACGAACGGCAGATAGAAGCACAGCAGCGCCCCCACCCAGACGACGATCGAGCTTGGCCCGAAAGCGGCTGCAGTGGCGATCCAGCGCAGGCTTACGCCGGTGACGATGTAGAACATCGCAAGATCGGCAACGCCCATGACCTTGTGAGGCTGAGGCGCGCCGCCGGCCATCAGCGACGGCCGTCCCGCTTTGTATCCTTGAGCACCTGCATCGCCGCGTTATGCCCCGGCGCCCCCGTCACTCCGCCGCCGGGATGCGCGCCCGCACCGCAGAGGTAGAGCCCCTCGACCGGCGTCCGATACTGCGACCAGCGCGGCACCGGGCGCATCGAGAACAGCGCGCCGGGATGCAGGTCGCCGTGGAAGATATTGCCTTCGGTCAGGCCGTAGATCCGTTCCAGATCGAGCGGGGTTAGCATGACACGGCCGAGGATCAATTCGCGCAGGTTCGGCATGTGGCGGCTGATCTGGTCGATGATCGTCTCCGCCAGCGCCTCGCGCTTCTCGTCCCAGGTGCCCTCGCGCAGCTCGTAGGGCAGGTACTGGATGAAGCAGGTCAGCATGTGATGCCCCGACGGGCAGAGGCTGTCGTCGACTAGGCTGGGGATCACGCAGTCGATCCACAGCTCGTCAGGCACATCGCCGAAGCGCGCGGTATCAGCGCAGCGCTGCGCGCCTTCGAGCGTCGGCGCGATGGTCAGCAGTGCCCGCTCCAGCGGCGTCGCGTCAGGACTACGACCGATGACGGTCGGCTCGCCGGAAAGCGCGATGTTGAGCTTGGCCGCCGGGCCGCTCATCTTGATCGCGGCGATATCGCGGCGGAAATCGTCCGGCAGATCGGCCTTGGCCAGCAGCGCAAGGAAGGTGCGCTTGGGATCGGCGTTGGAGAGCACGACTTTCGCGCGCACCTGCCGCCCGTCGAGCAGCGTCACACCGGTCGCGCGGCCTTGGTAGACATCGATGCTGCCGACCGGCGCGCTGGTCTCGATCACCGCGCCGAAGCCGCGCGCGGAGGCCGCTATGGCGCCGGAAACCGCGCCCATGCCGCCCATCACGTGGCCGTTGAAGCCCTGAACCGCGTTATCACCGCCCGCGAGCAGATGGAACAGCAGCCCAACGGCCGAGCCCGGCTCATAGGGGCCGCCGTGCTTGCCGTAGACGTTGTTGGCAAGGATCATGCGCTTGGCCGCATCGGACTCGAAATGCCGGTCAAGGAACTCGCCGAGGCTGCCGGTAAGGAACTGCACCATCTCGCCGATTTCGCTGCCTTTGATGCGGCGGAAGCGGCGGATCATCCGCAGCCCCTCGCGGATACGGTCGAGCCCGCGCGCGGCAAGGTCCGGCGGCGATTCCAGGAAGAACGGCTGGAGATAGGCAGCAAGCGCCTTGAGCTTGCGGTCGATCTCGAGAAAGGCCTCGGCATCGCGCGCGGAGAAGCGCGCAATCTCCTGCGCTGTCCGTTCGGGATCAGCCCACCAGCGGATGATCTCACCCTCGCCGAGCGGCACCGTCAGGATCGGATCGCAGGCCACCATGCGCAGACCGTGGCGACCGAGATCGAGATCGCGGATGACCGTCGGCATGAGCATCGATGCGATGTAGGAGGTGAAGGACACGCGGTGGCCGGGGATCACTTCTTCGGTCACGCAGGCACCGCCGACGATGGGCCGCGCTTCCAGCACCAGGACCGAGCGTCCGGCCTTGGCAAGATAGGCCGCAGCGGTAAGGCCATTGTGCCCGGCCCCGACGATGACCGCATCCCAGACCGTGGTCGTCACATCCACCACTGCGCCCGAATTCCTTCCTTGCATTCTGACTGGCTGAGTGCCTCAATGGCACTTATAAGGCAAGCGTCTAATAAGCGGTGCGGAGTGTTGGTGATGAGCGACAAGGCCAATGGCGGAATGGAAAAGTCGCTCGACAGCGCCGCCTACCTGACAGCGGATGCCTTTGCACGTGACAAGGCCGCCATCTTCCACAGGCAATGGTTCTGCGCCGGCCGCGAAGAGGACATGCCCGCCCCCGGCGACCACAATATCCTCGATATCGCCGGCGAAAGCGTGATCGTGGTGCGCGGCAAGGAAGGTACGGTTCACGCCCATTACAACGTCTGCCGCCACCGGGGCGCGCGTATGTGCGACGCCGTGAGCGACGCGCGCTGGAACGTGAAACTGGACGCAGGCGTGGTCGGCCGCACGATGATCCGCTGCCCCTATCACGGCTGGTCCTATGCGCTCGACGGCCGCCTGCTCGCCGCACCGCAGCTGCAGGACGCGCCGGGTTTCGACAAGGCCGCATTCGGCCTGCATCCTGTGGCGGTCCAGACATGGGGCGGCTTTGTCTTCCTCAATCTCTCACCCGATACCGCACCCGATTTCACAGCGGACCTTGCCGAACCCTCGCGCCGCCTTGCCAATTATCCGCTCGCCGATCTCGTGACGGCGCGGACGATCAATTACGAGGTCAACGCCAACTGGAAGCTGATCCTCGAAAACTACAACGAGTGCTACCATTGCCCCGGCGTGCACCCGGAGCTGACCGCGATTGTCCCCGCGTTCAAGGTGCGCGGCGGGATCGATCTCGATTGGGAAGCCGGCATCCCGCACCGCGAGGGCGCCTATACGTATACCTGGGACGGCACCACAAGGCGCGCGCCCTTCCCCGGCCTCTCCGAGGACGAGAAAGTGCGCCACAAGGGCGAGCTGATCTACCCGAACCTCATGCTCAGCGTTTCGTGCGACCATGCCGCCGCTTTCGTGCTCTGGCCGCTGGCGGCGGGTCGTACGTTGATCGAATGCCGGTTCCTGTTCCATCCGGACGAGGTGGCCAAGGGGGATTTCGACCCGTCGGACGCGGTCGATTTCTGGGACCTCGTCAACAGGCAGGACTGGGCGGTGTGCGAACGCGTGCAGTCGGGCATCGCCGCGCGCGTCCACACCCACGGGTTTTACGCCCCGATCGAAGACCTCAGCCTCGATATCCGCCGCTATATCGAACGCTGCGGCGAGCCCTGACGTTAGCCGCTAAACTGGAGAGGAAGTGGCGGAGAGGCAGGGAGTTCAATTTTTCTCTTAACACTATGATTTTAAATTGAATATATTTTTCGCGTTTTGGTAAGACCCACACCCGCCCCCACATTCTGGGCTGGATTGCTTGGGACCAATCAACACTGCGGCCAAATAGTTCCAATCTCAAATTCCCATCTCGAATGGCACGACCTTTGTGATCGTGCGCTCAAGCTCGCGCTTGTTTTCTAAGTCCTGCGGCCGAGTAATGTCCTGGGGCCTACCTGCAGCCTGGCCCTTCGCGGCTGCGGCCCCTAGCCGCTCCGTCACCTCAAGCGCTGAAGTCTTGTCACCGGGGTTGCGACCGACCCCCATCTCGACCTTGTCGCGATTGTCGACGATCAGGGTTAGCTCGTCGCGAATGCGGGTAATGGTGACGAGGAAGTTGCGAGCCGAGAGCAGCTTGCGGGTATGGCTGTCCATCACAGCGATGCCTTTGTCAGAGGTTAGCCCCTGCGCCATGTGGGCATTGAGCGCATAGGCCAGATCGATCCGTGCCAGCATCGGATCGCCAGCCTTGAGTTGCTGGTCCATGCCTGCCGATGTCCGCACCGTCAGGCCACCCTCAGCCATCGCAGTAACAATCGCCCTGTCGGCGTTGATCAGCCCGCGCTGATGATCGTTGGCGGTCCAGCGGACGGTGTCGCCGATGTAGACGGTCAGCGCCTTCCGCTCGTGGAGCTGCAGGGCCTCGTTGTCTCCTCTCGCCGCGATCCGCGAAGGCAGGAACGTTTGCCGGTGACCCTTGGCGTCCCTGAGCTCGACTGTGCCGTTGGCGGGGTCCACTTTCAGAACATCATACCTCCCCTTCGCCAGGTTCTGCCGCGACTGCCGCGCCGTGACCTCCAGAACCATGCCAGGCGCGTAGGTCCGCACCTGTCGGAGCTCCTCGCGTGTCGCGTTGACGCGGGAGAGAACAGTCAGGGTCATATTGTCTGGCCCGATTTCGCCATTGGCGGCGAGCCCGGTCTGCACAGCCGCGTTGACCTCGTCGCGCAGTTGGCGCCCGGAGACATAGATGCCCGTTCGCTCCCGCTCGGCAGGAGGAAGCGTCAGCCAGCGCTCTGCCGCGACGACCGCGCTGTTTTCGCTGACCTCGACAATGTGATCCTTGAGATGGTCCATCGCTTCACCAGTCCGGCCCTGCTGCGCAGCGGCCTGGGCAAGCTTGAGCGTCTCGGATCGCGCCCGCAGATTGGTCTCCATCCGCGCCGTTTCGGTGCCGGCTGCAAGCGCCAGTGCGAAGGGCTTGCCTGCCTCGACCGCACCAAGCTGTTTCGGATCACCCATCAGGACCAAGCGGTCCACCTCGAGCAGATTGGCGAGCCTGACAAGTCTGTCCTGATCGCGTGTCGAGACCATCGAAGCTTCATCAAGCACCAGCACGGTATCGCGATAAGAGGAGCGTGCGTCGTTCTTTTCAGCCTTGGTCGCCGTCCCATCAAGCAACGCCCGGTGCTGCCCTAGGAACCGATGCAAAGTCATCGACGGGATCCCCGTATCGCGCTCCAACATGCGCACCAGCGTGTTCTGCACGCCGAGCCCGATCACGCGCTTGCCATGCTCGGCAAGGATCTGCGCGGTGGGGCGGAGCAGACTGGATTTGCCGGCACCGGCCACGCCCTGCACGGCAACAATGCGGTTGGTCGACGAGAGGATCATCCTCCCCGCCGCTTCCTGTCCGGCGTTGAGTTGCATCCCGAAGTTCAGGCCGGCCGAAGCCTGCAGCTGAGGACCCGCTTTGTCCATAGGGATGATCGGAGCCACGGCGCCTTTGCCCTTCTCGATCTCTGCGAGCATGCGGCTTTCCAGAGCGACGGCATCGGTGGTGGTAAGCCAGCCCTGCATGGCACCGCGCCCCTTGCTGAGCGCCCCTTGGTCAGCCAGCTGACCGATGCGTTTCTCGATCAGCGGCATGGTGGTCGGCAGCGAAAGATCGAGCGCAGCCTTGGCGAGATCGGTCGCCTTAAATGCCGCCTCACGCTCCGACAGATGCCGTACCGCTGAGGCAACAGCATGGGCAGCGGCGATCTCCTGCCCAGGCCGCAGATGGATGCGCGCGGGGACGAGCGGGTCCCCTTCCCTGATCCCCAGACGCTCCGCCAGTTGGAGCACCATGACCTTCCCGCGCTGCGCGATCGAAGGGCGATCGTGTGCCGCCTTTCGGTCGGCGATGGCCATCAATGATGACCTCTGGCGCGCATCACGGACCATGCCGGCGGGGTCGAGACCAAGCCCCCAGGCGCGCTCCTGCCATTGGTTAAGCAAGGCATCGCGATCGACGCCTTGTTCCTTCGCAGAGCGCGTCGCCAGCGTGGCAATCACGCCTGCTTCAAGTCCACTGCCGCGTCGCGCGTCGAGCACTTCCTTCCGCCGCGTTGAGAAGGCCATGACGGCCTCGCGGTCGATCCCGGCAGCCTCGAAGTTGCCATGCTTGCCGACCTCACCGACGCGGTAGCCGAGCTTCTCAACCGCGACCCTGAAGCGCGCCATGGTCATCGCATTGAGCAGGGTATTGAGCTGCCATAGCCGGTCATTGCGGAGCGCTTTCCAGGTGCCGTCCTTGCCCTGCGTCATGTTGGCAACGACCGCGTGGAAGTGGAGATTGGGCTCCTGATTGCGATTGGTATCGTGCTGGAACAGGGCCACAGTCAGGTTGTCCGTCTGGACCTGCCGTTCCTTCCCTGCCTGCTCGACGCGCATGAAGGCGGCGTTCTTCTCTGCCCATTGCAGCGTCTCGATCACGGCTTTGCGGTAGGCATCGATGATGCGCTGATCCTTCCCGATCAGCGCCAGCATCGACCAGCTTTTGGGGAGCGAGAAGGTCAGGTCTGTGCCTGCGCGGTGCGCTGCGCCTTCGTGCCCGATCCGGCCGCCAGTCGGAAGCTCGCCCCGCAGAATGGCCTCGAAGGCACGAGCTTCGACGGTACCCGTCAGACCGAGCTGCTCAGCGCCTTTGCCGACCCAAAGGCCAGACCGATCGGCATCGGCTGAAGTGTAGTAGTTGTCCTTGGCGAAGTAGCTTGCAGCCCCGCCGGCCGAACGCACATTGGCGACCGACAGCATGGCTCAGTCTTCCCTTCTGGCGCGGGCAACCCGCTCGCGGTACTCGTTCAGGCGCTTGCCGTGAGCAGTGTGGACCCGGGTGCGGATACCCTTGTCTGCCTGAGCAAGCAGCAGGCCTTCGGCAGCCGCTGTCGCAAACAGCATATGGCCCATCAACTGGTCGCGATAGGCGGCCTCATCATGACCCTCGATCTTCTCGATCACGGCCAGCTTGAGCCACTGGCTCATGCTCATATGGGAAGCGGCTGCGGCTGCTTTTACAGCCTCATGGAGGCGCTCATCGACGTAGCATTGAAGCGCAAAGCGCATGGGTTCCAGCTCATGCTGGCCGCCACCCTCGGCCGGGAACCCCTCCAGGACGAGACGTTACGATACTGCCAGCGCTGGGAATTGGAAAGAACAAATATAGAACGATTTCTCAGCAACTTAGCAAACCAGGAAGAGCGAGGACCTGCAGATCAAGGGCTGGCATCATCTGACATCAGCCGAGCGCAGAGCCGGAAGCTTCTGGGAACGCAAGCAAATCCGCCAACTTCAGCACACCGGGCACCCGGGTACGGTGTGCTTACCTTACCCCATCCAGAGTGGTGGTTCGAGGCGCGAACACGGTCTGAAAATCGGGATCTGGAAAGCAGGACCGGTGGGATCTGGGGTCGCCCTTAGGCGCTGGCCTGCCCGTACGTAAGCTAGACTATCGGAGCACCTTTCGCGGCGGAGCGTGGGGCTCGATGCCCCCGCGTCGCCGAGTGCGGTTCAAGCACAAAGAAGGCCCCGGCAGATCGCTCTGCCGGGGCCTTGTTCGAGAGGGAATGAGCTCCTCAGTCTTCGTCGATGTCGGGGGGCGCTTTCGCCGGAGGCGGTGCGGCCCCTGGTGAGGAAATCGACCTTGTCGGCGACGATCTCGTCGCGACATACTGAACCGCCCCGGGATTGCCGGAGGCCCTAACTCCTGAGAGGAAGGGTCTACGATGAGCAAGACGACGAACAAGTTTGCCCCTGAGGTTCGTGAACGGGCTGTTCGCTTGGTGCTGGACCAAGAGGGCGAGCACCCATCCCGCTGGGCCGCGATCACATCCATAGCCGCCATGATCGGCTGCTCGGGGCACACGCTGCTGGAGTGGGTGAAGAAGGCCGAGGTCAACAGCGGGAAGCGTGCTGGCGTGCCCGCCGAGTTGGCCGAACGGCTGAAGGCGCTGGAGCGCGAGAACCGCGAGCTGCGGCAGGCCAATGAGATCCTGCGCAAGGCTTCCGCGTATTTTGCCCAGGCGGAGCTCGACCGCCCGTTCAAGCGATGACCAGCTTCATTGATGAGCATCGGAGTGAGTATGGGGTCGAGCCGATCTGCCGGGTATTGCCGATCGCCCCATCCACCTACCACGAGCGCGTAGCACAGCGCCGCGATCCGTCGCGCCTGTCATCACGTGCCCAGCGTGACGAGGCTATGAAGCCAGAGGTTCGGCGCGTGTTCGACGCCAACTTCAAGGTCTACGGCGTGCGCAAGGTGTGGCGGCAGATGCAGCGCAAGGGTTTCGACATTGCCCGTTGCACGGTCGAGCGGCTGATGCGCGAGTTGGGCCTGCAGGGTGTAATCCGGGGCAAGCCAGTGAAGACGACGATCAACGACAAGGCAGCGCCGTGTCCGCTCGATCAGGTAAACCGGCAATTCCACGCACCGGCGCCGAACATGCTGTGGGTGTCGGACTTCACCTATGTCGCGACCTGGCCGGGGTTCGTCTACGTGGCCTTCGTGATCGATGTCTACGCCCGCTATATCGTGGGCTGGCGGGTGAGCAGGACTGCGCATGCCAGCTTCGTGCTCGATGCCTTGGAGCAGGCGATCCATGATCGGCAGCCCGTTCATCGTGGTGGCCTGATCCACCACAGCGACCGCGGCACCCAATACGTGTCGATCAAGTATACCGAGCGCCTTGCCGAGGCCGGGATTGAACCATCGATGGGCAGCGTCGGCGACAGCTATGACAACGCCTTGGCCGAGACGATCAAAGGTCTTTATAAGGCCGAGGTCATCCACCGTCGAGGCCCTTGGCGATCATTTGAAGCCGTGGAATACGCCACGCTCGAATGGGTGGACTGGTTCAACAACCGGCGATTACTCGCGCCGATCGGCAATATCCCGCCCGCCGAAGCCGAGGAACGCTACTACGCCATGCTGGACGACACGCCCATGGCAGCATAATTTAATCCGAATGGCCTCCGGCAATCCCGGGGCGGTTCAGATCAATCTACACAAACCTCATCGTGCATCAGCGAAGGTAATAGGTCGAGTCCCTGCCGACCTTATGCCCGGAACAAGCGTCAGCGCGGCAGGGCGGCAGCAACAGCCGGCTTTGCGGCATCTCCGACCACGACAAAGGCAGCCCAGTAGAACGGGTGCGAGGTCTGCGGATCGTCCATGAGCGCGGTCTCCGCACTGGCCAGCGCATCGCCGACCGATTGCCCGGGCTTGCCGGCAATGAGACCGCCAATGAGCCGCCGCGTCGCGTTGTAGTCGTCCGGAACGGGCCAGTGGCTGGCGATCACGGCACGGGCACCCGCACCTGTGAAGGCACGAACAAGGCCGTCGAGGGCATAGTTGCCGCCCGTGGTGACCCCTGCCTCGCGGCTCGCCGCGACGGTGGCCATCCCCGCCGTATCGCAGGCGGAGAGGATCACGAGATCGGCATCGAGCTTAAGGTCGAAGATCTCGCGGAAGGTCAAGAGCCCATCCGAATCCTTCGCGCCGAAGCTTGTCACCAGCGCCGGCCGCGCCGGACAATCCTTGCGCGGTGCCGATACAAGCCCGTGGGTGGCGAAATGCAGGACCCGGTACTTGTCGAGCGAGGGATCGGCGAGGAGACCGTTATCGGTGAAGCTGGTCCCCGTCTTCACCACGCTGGTGCCGCCCAGTGTCTTGGCGGCAAACAGCAGTTCGTCGGGCTTGACCGGACGCTGCCAGACGGCAAGCGGCCAGTCACAGCTATCCGCAACCGCCGTCACGGGCCGCTGCTGCGGCACGGCGTTGTTGCCGAGGCCGAGATAGGGACGCGGTGCGCTGGACGGGGCCAGCGCCCTGAGATCAAGGAAGGCCCGCGGACTGACCGCGATGGAAATCGCGCGCCCGCGACCGAACCAGGCGATTCCGGTAAAATCGAAGGCATCGGCATCGATGTCCACCGTCCGCGCCTTGTAGGCCGTGATCCCGGCATCCTCGGTCACGAGAACCGCAGGCGGCAATTGCAGCATGGCCGCGTCCGGTTCGAACACCAGATGGCGCACCGCGCCGAGGTCTGTCGCAACGGGGCCAAACAGCGCCTTGTAAAGCGCGCGCGAGCGATCGAGATCGAAGGGCCGGTTGACGGCCTTGCCATTCTCGACGGTGACGATGCTGTTGCGGATCTTCTGGACCTCGCGCGCAAGATTGCCGCGTGTCAGAGGCACAGTGAACAGGCGGGCAGATCCGGAGGTCGCATAGAGGCCGTAGAGATCCTGACCGACCACCACGAGCTTGTAATAGGCCTCGCCTGGCTTCAGCGCGGCCTGCATTTCCGCGAGGGTAACGCGCTTGGGAGCCAGCGCAGTGTAGCGTGGATAGGCGGCCAGCTTGGCGAGGATTTCGGTCTGCTCCCGGCGCAGTGCAGCGAGTGTCTCCTGCTGACCAGCCAGCTCTGCGGTCTCGGAAGAAGTCGCCGTACCGAGCGAGCCTAGCCGCGCGACCTCACCCTCAGCGCGGGCAATATCGCGGCTGCGCACTAGCGAAAGCCGGAACAGCGCGGCCGCGTCGTCATTGCCTTCGGCGAGCTGGCGAGCAAGGATCGCCTGCGTCTGCGCAACGCCGGGGCGTTCCAGCACTTGCGCTGCAGCAAAGGCGGCAGTCGCGCTAGCGGCGGGATCGCTCCCCTCGCCCGCAAGCAGCCCAAAATAGGGTGTGAGCAGATCGCGCAGCGTTGTGCCACTGTCGGGAATCGATGCACTGGCATCGACCACTGCGGCAAACATCGCACGAGCAGGCTCCTTCTCGCCCACAGCCAGCAAGAAGGCAGCCTTGCGCGCTTTGGCCAAAAGCACAGAAGGCGAGGCGGGATAAGCAGCATCCAGCGCGCCGATGGCCCGATCAAACCCCGCCTTGCCTTCCGCGATGTGGCCGGATGCTGCTGCGATCTTTGCGAGTTCGATATCTATTTCAGCATTGAGCCAAACTATCGAGCCAACCGCACCATTGCGTATGAGCGAGAGCCGCTGCCGCGCATGCTTGAAACCTTTCACAGCCTCATCCATGCGTCCAGCCACGTGCGCCGCCGTTGCGGCGATGGCTTCCGCCTGTCCATCGAGGACCTCCGCCTTTTCAGCCCGGGTCAGTGACGGATCGGCAGCACCCATCTGGCGGGTCGCGCTGCTCTCGCGGTTAATCGCCTCGGCCAGCGAATAGCTGATCTCGCCAGCCGCAAGCGCCCCAGCATCGAACACCGCGTTGACCGGATCGACGGGCTTGGCCAGTTCGGCTGCTGCGCCAACCGGGCTGCGCTGGTTGAGTTGATCGAGTGCGCGGTAGTTGCGCAGCAAACGCTGCGCAACGCCGTCACCCTCCAGCGCCGCGCGCTCGCTTTCGCGGAACAGCCGTGCCGCCGCATCGAAATTGCCGAGATTGGATTGCTGCAAGCCCTCGTTGGCGAGGGCTTCGGCAATGGCCGCCTGCTCGCCCTTCTCGCCGCGCGCCTTCTCCGCAAGCACTTCGAAGAACGCGGCGGATTCGGCAAAGCTGTTGCCATTGTTGCGCAGATAGCCCTCACCGCGCACTCCGCGCGGATCGAGCAGCCCAGCCTGAAGGCGTGCGAATGCCGCGGAGTCGGTCAGTTCGGTCGTTGCAACCTTGATCTCGCCGTCCACTGTACGATCGAGCACGACGCTCGCCAGGGCAAGGCGCAGCGCCGCGTCATAGGCGGACAGGCCCTCGACACGGTAGCTCGTGTCCCCGCGCGTTAAGCCATAGCGCCGGTAATCGAGCCCGCTCGCCGGATCTCGGCAGATGATCGCCTGAGCGTCGCCCAGAGCGTCTATCTCCACACGACCGACCGCGCCGCAGACCCGCGTCGCCCCAGCCGCCGCTGGAATCCCCGGCTCAGGCGAGGCATCGATAGGCAGCGCATGACGCACAGCGATGAGTGTGCCAACAGGTCCAGCTGCATCACGGCATGTCAGCGTGTAGGCGCGATCGAACATGCCCGTGAGCCTCGGATCATGCGGCGAGACTTGTGCGGTGCAGACAACCCCTGCTGATCCCAAACGGAAACTGCTGCGCACCGAAAAGGGCACTGACTTCGCCATCAGCGGCGGGGCAGCAACGCCGGCCACAAGTACGCCAAGAACCGCGCACGTGCAGGTCACCCGCCTCATGGCCGCGCCCCTTCCTGCATCTCGCCGATCAGAGCCGGATTGCCGCTACCCGCGATCGGCTCTTCAACTTGTCCCGTCAGAACGTTGGGCTGCACCGGCAGGACAATCTGCGGCGGCTGAATCGCACTCCGGGCCTTCGGTGCCCGCTTCTCCGGATCATCCGGGCTGACGTCGAGCCTCGGCCCGTCAACCCCGTTAATGACCGAGGGCATAAGCGGATTAGGAACGTTAAGCGCGCAAACCACTTCGCTCAGCAGGCAACTATTAAGTCGGCTGTCTGCGCTGAAGCCCGAAAGATCTGCCCCGCTCGCCTTGAATTGCCGCCAGGCTTCCGCTCCGCTGACCAGACCGGTCGCGGTCCGCAGCGTGCCATTGATGATTACCACGACTGGGCTCGCCCCTGCCGCGCGAACCTTGATCGCGCCAAGCGGTTCCTCGAAGCCAAGCGGGTCAAGTCCATTGCCGCTGCGCTGGATATAAAAGCTGCGTCCGACGGTGAATTCGAGGGCACCGGCAGCGAGAACTGGCCCGCTGCCGCCAGCGCTCACCTGATCAAGCGCAGGTTCAACGCCCCCGAAGAAGGGATCGGCAGAAAGCCGGGCAAGGAGGGGCGACGCCGCCACATGGATGTCACGTGCATCGATCCGGAGCGATCCAGTCAGCGCACCGCCCTTGCCCTGTACGGCGATGCTTCCGGTATCCGAGGCGAGCTGGAACTGCTCCGTCGCAAAGACCAGCGCATTGGTCGAGCGGAACCCGGTGGCTTTCAGCGCACCGACGACGCGGATGGCTCCGCTCGGCCCGCCGGTCGGCGTCTCGCTTGTCCTGAAGCTGACAGTCCCGGCAGGATCATCGATCGTGCTGCCCGCATCAGGCCCGGTCACATCGAGCTTCCCGATCACGATATCGACAGCACCTGCATTGTCAGTGCCGAACACGCCGAGCGAGCCGCTGTTGATCCGGCTCCATTCGGCGTTGTCGATCGAGAAGCCACTGGCAGGCACGACGCTGCCGTCGAGCCCGTCGCCGATGCGCATTCCGGCAGAATTGCGGGAATTTATCGCAATGCTCCCGGACAGACCAGCATTGAGGCCGCTTCCCACGGGCATATCGAGATCGTTCGCGGTGAGCGTGATCAGCGGGGAGCGCCATAGTCCACTCAGCCATGCGGTTCCGCCCGCATCGACAAGGATGCTGCGCGAAGCGGTGACGGCATTCAGCCTAGCATCACCGCCAACCGTCGCCGTGAACGTTCCGCCTGAAATCGCGCCGGATACGGTGATGTTGCCCGTTGCCGTCGCACGCAGCGAACCTACTACGCTCGCCGTCTGAATGAGGAGCGATCCACCCCCTGCCACCGGCGCTCCGGCGAAGACTGCGTTGAAGTCATAGGTTCCGAGAGGATCGCCGCCGAAACTCGCCGTCGCGTAGTCAGCGAGCAACACTCGCCCGCTGGCAGCAAGTCCGAAGATCGTTTGATTGCCACCCGCCAGCAGGACAGCGTCGCGCGCGGTGATCTTCCCGGACGACAGCGTGAGCGGGGTGAGCAGCGCAACATCATGCAGCGCGCCAAGATCACCCAGTCCAATCCCGCCCTTGCCGAGAACTGTGATGTCATAGGTCGCAGAGGAAAGCGCCGATGGGCTGACGAGCCCAGCTGATACCCCGTTGCCGGTGATCGCGCCGTCCGAGACGAGCAATACAGAATCGCCCGACTGCACATCCCCCGACAAGGTGAGCTGTGACGTGCCGGTGAGCCGGATCGCCTGCCCGGCTGTCATCGCCCCGGCAGAGAGCAGGCCACCCGCATCAACCGTGATGCTATCAACCGCAGAAACCGTGCCGAGTGTGATGTCGCTGGGCGTCGTGACCGAAACCGCGACGCCCGCCGAAAGATTGCCGAGCGCCGCCGAACCGCCTGCCGAAACGAGCAGCCGCCCGCCGGTCGCGGTGAGATCGCCCGACACGAGGTTCCCAGTCGCCGTAATCGAAACGTCGCCCGTCGTGCTGCTCGCCGAAGTCAGGCCAAGATCCGCGCTGCTGAGTGTGATCCCGCCCGCCGCCGTGACCTTGCCGGCCGCGCCCGCACCCTTGGAACTGAGCGTCACGGTGCCGCTAGTCGCCGCCACATCACCCGCCGCAAGCGTCCCCCCGCCGCTGGCGAGGAGAACCGAACCGTGCCCAGAAACCGCGCCCGACGAAAGATTGCCCGCCGCATTGACCGCCACGTTGCCGCCGCTCGATCCGACCAGACCAGTGGTGACCGCACCGAGGCCCGTCACATCGACCCCGTTCGTTCCGGCAAGGTCACCTGCCTTCAAAACGCCACCGCTGCTGAGCGTGACGACGTCACCGCCGTTCGCCGAGACGATGTCCATCGCCCCCTTCGAGGTCGCAGAAATCGCTCCGCCAACTGATGTCTGCGCATCCGCCTTCACCCCGCCGCCCGTGCTGGTCAGCGTCACCTGCCCCGAAGCGGTGATCGAGCCTGCGACAAGATCCCCCGCCGCCGTAAACAGCGCGCTTCCGTTCGCAGCTTGAACCTTTCCGGTCGTCACTGCGGCCAGACCGTTGACGCTGACGCCCGTCGCGCCAGAAAGATTGCCCGCCGTCAGCACGCCATCCGCGCTCAGGTTGAGGAAATCTCCGGCGCTCGCTGACGTCAGGTCGAGCGTCGTGCCCGCAATGAGATAGATCCTTGCATCGGCGACAACTATGCCCGCCTTGAGTGCAGCGGCGGACCGCAGGTCGACCGCACCACTGGCCGTCAGCGTGCGGGTTGTCGTCACATCGCCGAATGTTACGTTGCCCAGCGAATGCGCGGTGATCGCGCCGACTCCTGACGAGCCTGTCACGGTAATCGGCCCGGAGGCGGCCTGCGGGGCGGCCGTCAGCACCGCATCGAGGTTGTAGGCGCCAAGCGCATCGCCGCCGATCCCGCTCATGGCATAATCGGCCAGAAGCACCCGGCCCGGGGCACTGATCGATGCGATCGATTGGGCCCCGCCTGCCAGCACCGCGATCTCGCGCCCTGTCACCGCGCCGGAAGTTATCGCCACCGGCGAGAGCAGTACGATATCGTGCGCAGCGGCGAGGTCCCCGATGGTCACCGTGCCCTTGCCGAACACCTTTATCCCATAGGTCGCACTGGACAGCGCAGAGGGGCTGATCAGCCCAGCGGAAACGGCGCCTGCACTGATCGCCCCGTCCGAGACGATGAGCACACTGTCACCAGCATCGACCGGCCCGCTCGCCGTCACGCTGGTCGCACCGTCAAGGCGCACCGACTGTCCAGCCGAAACGGCTCCATTATTCAGCGCAGCGCCGGAATTCAGCGAAACGGCATCCGTCGCCGTCGACGCGCCGACCGACACATTGCCCGGTGCATCGACGGAAATCGCGCCGCCCGCCAGAATATTGCCGAGTGAAACGGTCGTCCCCGCCGTGACGAAGACGCTGCCCGCTGACGTCAGGTTGTCGAGTCTCACAAGCCCCGGTGCGCTCAGCGTCAACGCCGAACCGCTATCTGCGGAAAGGTGCCCAAACAGATCGCCGCCAGTCAGGAGCGCGACCGAGCCACTGCCGAAGAGCGTGCCGGGAGCGCCGACAGGCGCCGCGCCAGGGAGCCAGTCCGCCGCCGAGATCAGCGCATTGACGCTGCGGATGTTCGCCCGGTCGAGCGTTGCCGAGAGCGTGCCGGGGATGACGAAGTTGAAATCGCCGGTCACCGTCGTGTCACCGCCGCCCAGCGCAATTACCGATGGCAGCGCGCCGCTTGCCGCCGTGCCGGCCGACGTGAAATCGAGACTTACAGCGTTGATAGCCCCACCCGATTGCAGGAAGCTCAGCGGCTGATCGAGCACCGTGGCAGTGCCCGTCGTGCCGCCCATGCCCCCAGTCGCTGCCGCACTGAAATTCAGCGATGTGGCGCTGAGGGTGCCATCAGCGACCACAAGCTGCGCGCCTCCCGCGCCACCGCCGACCGACGCCGCGCCGCCAGTACCCATCGGGTACGGCCCGGGCTGGATGCCACCGGTTCCTCCGGTCGCATCTGTCTGAATGGTCGCACCAGCACCAAACGTGACAGGCCCGCCCTGAACTAGCAGGGATGCGCCGCCTCCCGCTGCGCTGCCTCCCGCTGCGCTGCCTCCGAGACCGCCAGCTCTGGCTAGAGTACCCAGACCCCCTGCACCACCGCTGCCACCAAACCCGCTTGCGATGACTGTTGTTCCGCCGAAATTTGCTGACCCGCTCGCGGGCGCGCCGGTCACCACCCCAGCGACAATACCAATGGCTGCTGTACCGCCGATGCCGTCGCCACCCGCACCGCCAGTGCCGCCTGTACCTGTGCTGAGCCCATAGCCGCCGAGGCCACCCGCACCGCCGCTGCCATTGGCATTAAGCTGAGTTCCGGCGAGGGTCAGTGTGCCATTGCCCGCCTCGGCCAGCGCACGGGCCTGACCGCCGATGCCAATGCCTCCTGCGCCGCCCGAACCCGCAAACAATTGCGCGGCACCGCCGGCACCGCCAGTGCCGCGCGCTATCAGCCAGGTGCTACCGAACATAACGCGGCCATCACCTTCGATCGCGCTGGAGGCAATAACATCGGCGTCACCGCCTTTGCCTGTGCCGCCATTCCCACCATTGCTACCTGCACCGCCATCGCCATAGGCACGGACGGTTAAGCCGGCGCCGCCAATGGTGCCATTCCGGGCCGTCAGCGATGCCGTGCCACCTTCTCCTACTCCGCCAATCCCGCCAGCACCGCCTATGCCGGTTGCAGCAATAATGGTGGAACCGGTGACAGAAATCGTACCACCAGCGCCGAGCGTGGCTGAATCTCCCGCCGCAAGGTTTGCGCTGCCTCCCGTGCCCGTGCCACCCACGCCGCCGGACCCGGTCGGACTCGAAGCGGCAATGTTATTGATCGCACCTCTACCGCCCACGCCATCGGCGAGGACCGAAAGCGCCGCGTTTGATGTCAAGCTGCCACCACTCGAACGCACAAACGCGGTGCCGCCATGTCCAGCCCCGCCATCCTTGCCCGAACTGGTCGCCGCATTGCCACCAACGCCGACCGCGTCGACCGTGATGTCGCCGCCAGCGGTCAGATTGAGGCCAGAGGTCAGGTCGATGCCAGCGCTGCCGCCGGTCCCGTTGCCACCCTCCACCGTGCAGGCCGAGCAGAAATTGCCATCCGCGCCCGTAGCATCGGCGTAGACACCCAGCGTCCCGCCGACGGTGATCGTGCCGCCACCCGTCAGCCCTTCGACCTGTGCGGTCCCCCCGGTGCCATTTCCGCCACCGAACCCACCCGAACTGACCGTGCCGCCCTGTCCGAAGGCTTCGACCGACAGGTTGCCCGTCACGCCAACCGACGCGCCTCCCCCGACGGAGAGATGCGCCAATCCGCCAATGGCCGCGCCCGATGTTGCCAAGAAGGAATCGGATGAAACCCCCTCACCCGTCGCAGTGCCCGTCACCGCGAGATCGCGCCCGATCGTAACCTTGGCGCCGCCATCCGCAATGAGCGCCGCCTCGCCGCCGGTTGCCACCAGGCCGCCAAAGCCGGAACGGCTGGCATCGATGTTGAGGCTCCCACCGACGGCCAAGCTGCCGCCATTGGCAATCACGCGCGCAGGCGTGCTGTCGCTTGGACCATTGCCAAAGACAACGCCAGCATCGAGCGAGCGCACGGTTAAGTCGCCGTTGACGTCGAGGGTCGAGTTGACGCCCGCCACGCTCACGAATGCAGCGTCCGTTGTCGCTGCGGCCGGGTCCTGGATGCCTTCGAGGATCACGTTCGAGGCAAAACTTCCCGAGGTCCCGCCTTGGACGACGAGCGAGGCCTGCCCGGTGGCCCGTCCCGAGACTTGCGACATTGCCGTGACCGCTCCGATCGAGAGCGTGACAGGCGAATCCCCGCCTGCGGGTGAAACTGTCGCGACGATGTCGCCGTTCGAGACGTCATACCCGGCCGAGAGCACGATCGCGTTGCCAACGACGTCAGCCGCCGCTGCGACGTCAAAGCCGAGCTTGCTGCCCCCCTTGATCGCCATGATGATGGCGTCGTTCTTGGGCACGGCGACCATGTAGACACGGTGTGCCACCTCTGCCGTACCGGCGATGCCGGTGATGGTGCCATCGTTGGTCACCACTTCGCCCGCCGCGTTCGTGCCCTCGTCGATCTGGATATCGAACAAACCGCTTGGCCGGAACGTGATCGTCGAGGCATCGGCGGCGACGATGGCCGCCGAGCCATCGACGTTGATCGTGCCGGAATTGGTTACCTTGGGCGCGATGAGGGCGACAAATGCATCGGACGAGGGCGGCTGGGCATTGATCTTTGCCCCGCTCTGCAATTGCACCGAACTGCCAGGATTGGCCGGCAGGAAATTGTAAGTACTGCCATTTCCGAACACACCGGTGGCGGTATCATAGGTCAGGTCCGATGTGGATAGGACCAGATTGCCGACGTTGAATACCCCGGTCGAGGACACGAGAATGCCGCCGGGGCTGTAGAAGAACAGCGTGCCTCCACGGCTGACCGCACCCGTAGCCAGATCGACAAGCTGGGAAGTGACGGTGCCATTGAACGTGATCGGGCGGCTGATGTCGTTCGGGATGATCCGGTTCAGAACCGTGACGCTTGTCGTATTCTGATTGAAGAACAGCGCATTGGTGCCGGCCGATTGGAAATCGATCGGTCCGCCACCAACAGCCGTGTCATTGGGCGACCAGTCGATGACCACGTTGGCCGCCGTCGTACCGACCGTCGTCCTCCCCGGCGCGGTCGAAATGATCGCACCGCCCGCGACAACCGTGCCCGTGGCATTGAAGGACTGGGCCTGAACGACGCCCGGAAGGCCCGCCAGCACGGCCGCAAGCGCGATGCGCGATGGAAGGCTGCGAGCAGGAGCGGTGCGCATCAGCGGCCTCCCCAGGGCAAGAGGCGGGTCGTCAGCGATATGAGCAGCCGCGGCGCGGGCTTACGCCAGCTCGGTCCGGCATGGTCAAGTGGCACGGCAAGGCTCGCGTCGAGACGGAACCGGCTGCCCAGATCGGCCCGGAAGCCGCCGCCGACCGATGTCAGACGCTGCGCCTTGGCCACGCCGCGATCCCACGTCCATGCCGCATCAGCAAAGGCGAAGGGTTGCACCAGCGGGCCACGGCCATGCTCGATCGCGAAATGCGGCCCGCGCAACTCGGTCGCCACGCCCACGCCGCTGTCACCGGTAATCGTGCCCGGATCATAGCCGCGCCCCACGGTGTAGTTGCCCGGCGCAAACGCCTCGAAGCCGAAGACCTTGCGGAAGGCGTATTGGCCACGTGGATGAATGGCGAGCGAGAAGCGGCCCAGCGCGCGCTCGTATTCGACCTCGCCGCGCAGCACGGTGGCGGCTGGCGATGCGTCAAACCGGCTGGTCGGCACGCGCCCGTTGCACGCGGTGCCGATGCAGGACGGGCTCGCACCGAGGCCATTGACGCCCTGCCGCAGTTCGAGCGAACCGCCAAGGCGCCAGCCCGGCTGCGGGCGCGAAAGATCGACCTTGTCGAAATCGAGACGCGCCCAGAACACGCGCAGATGATCGCGGCTGAGCGGGACGATCAGGTTTGCCGTCTGGTTCAGGAGCTCGAATCCGCCGCCGATCCAGACGTCGCTGGCCTGCGAACGGACCAAGGGATAGCGCGCATAAAGGCTGGCCAGGAGGGTCCGCGCGTCGAGCACCGCCCCCCCTCCGGCCTGTCCCAGATCAGGCCGCGTCCAGGCATACGTGAACGAGGCGCCGAGGAGCAGCCCCTCGTTTCCGGGCCGAAACTCGTGGCTCACCTGCAGGATGCGCTGCTCGCGAAAGTCCGATGTCGAATAGTACGAAAGCGTCGTCGCATCGCCCTCGCCGGTCAGCCCGAACGCTTGCACGCGCAATTGCCCGCCCCACCGCCCCGTCGCCGCCGACGAGAGGTTCTGGACTGAGAAGTCCGCCACAACAGGTTGTCTCAAAACGGTAACTTCACCGATGAGGTCACCCGGTGCAGTTCCAGCGGGGCGCAAGGTGAGTTGCACATTGTAGCCGGGCAGATCCCGCGCAAGCAGCAGATAGCGCTCGGCATTGGTTCGATTGAACACGTCATCCCGCGTCAGCCGGCCGAGATAGCCCATGAGCTTGCGTTCGGCGCCGCGTGTTTCCCCGCGCGCCCGGATCGCTGTGATCCGGGCATAGAGCACTTCCATGCGGACCCGACCGTTCTCGATCCGCTGGACGGGAACCTGCACCGCCGCGAGATATCCCTTGGCACGCATAATCGTTGCCGCAGCGTCGCGAATTTCGCAAAGCACCGAAATGGGCTGCGGCGTTCCTGCCAGCGGCTTCCATGCCGCTTCCAATTCAGCGGCGCTCACGCCTTTCAGCCCGTTGAACGTCACCGCAGTCAGGGTGGTAGTGATCTTGGCAAACTGCGGATCAGCGAGCGGACATCCCGATCGTTCGATCCCGCCCGAAATCGTGAGGCGCGGCGCCTCTGGCGCAGGTACGCTGGTGATCCCGCCGAGTTCATCCCGGCTCGGGCCAGACGTGACGGGTATGCTGACTTGGGCAAGGGCAGCAACAGGAAAGAAAAGCTGGTAGGAAAACACGGCCCCAGCAAGACATAAAGGCAACAAGCGCGGCAAATTTATCAATGCCACAGGCTTGTCAATGCTCGCCCCCTCGCTCATTGCGGGCCCTCGTCTGAGAATACTGCGCTTGTAGCGACCTCGCTGCTAAAACTACCGCTTAATTAATTAGCGCTAGATTACCCAGTCAAATACATTTGGTACCACTCTAAATTATTATAAAATATGCATTTTAAACCGATATTGCCAAATTATAATCATTTTGGTTCCGATGCTTGACTGAGGGTCAAAACAGCAAGGTTGGGCCAAGAGACCTGATCTTGCCGCCGGATCAAACAACCCGCTCGCGCCACCCCAGACAAAGACCCATTAACCGACTCGGGATTGCCGGAGTCCCAACTCTTGAGAGGAAGGGGCTACGATGCCCATACTATGCTTCTGCCCGGCAAAGACATGCTCGATGACCGATCGCTGTGCGTGTGCTCTGGCAACGCGCTCAGCCTTCAAGATCAAGAAACCGCTGGGTCCGTAGAACCCGGACTGGGTCGGCGCTCGGTAAGATCAGGATGAGGTGAAGGTCTATCTCGTAACCGAGAGCAAGGGCAGTGCCAACAATCTGCGCGACGAAGAAAAGGCGGAGATTACCTGCGGGAAGGCACACTTGAAGGCTTTGAAAGTGCCCTACGGCGTCGCCATTGCACTGGATAGGGTACTGGCCATCAAGCGCCGAACAAGACCATGAATACCCGAAGGAAGTAACTTACATCCCTATCAGTATAGTCGTGTCGCGGCCGCCGCGGGCCAAGTCGCAGCGTCGCTTGGAAGCGATGCATTGTCCGCAGTGGTCAACAATGCGGGGATGAGCATCTCGGGGCCGCTGCTGCTCCAGCCAATGGAAGAGATCAAGCGGACAACCGCGTGCCAATTGCGCAAATCGACGAAGCGCATCTCCTCAAGATGACCAAGGTCAACTACTTCGGCACAGTCTGGTTCGTGCAAGCCGTCGCGCATAGTGGCAGGTACATCGAACTCGATCTGCACATCACTCATTCTGACCACCCTTTTCGCATCCCGATCCCACGGCTCCCGACCTCGCGCGACGCGCGAGGCAAGTGAACTTCACAATCCTCGATAGAGCCCGCCCGTCCCGCCGTCCAAGCTGCTTCTTTCCCCGATTAAGTGGATTTCCGAATGATTAGGTCTCCATCGCCCATGCCCTTTCCATGCTTCTCGCCTGACTGGGCCAAACCGCTTGCAGAGCCTTTATGTCATTGAAGCCGACAGCCGCGAGCGATGGCAGCATTATCCTCGCCGCCGAAATGTTCAGTGGAGATCAGAGATTGAAATTTTTCCACTCCTTGCGCAGACTATTTCGGTTCTTCCTCTAGGGCGCTCATTTAAATCTATTAGACACAATCAAAACAATACTTAGCCCACTCGGCCATCATCATCTTGCGCTTCTCGAAAAAGTCTGTGCGCCGATAGGCGGCTTCAACCTTGTTTGGAATGGTGTGAGCCAAAGCAACTTCAGCTACTTCACCAGCATATTGCGTCTCCTCGGCGCACCAGTCTCGAAAGGTAGATCGGAAGCCATGGACGGTGACGGGTACCTCCATCACCTGCAACACCTTCAGCAGTGTCATATCTGAAAGCGGCTTCTTAGGCTTCTGTCCCGGAAAGATCAGGTCACTAAAATCTGATTTGAAGCGTGCCACGCGCTTCAGCACATCAAACGCCGCATCGGACAGGGGAACGCGATGCTCCTTGCCAGCTTTCATCCGTTCGGCAGGAATGCGCCAAATCTTCTCTGCCTGATCAATCTCTGACCAGCGCGCCCCACGCACTTCGCCTGAACGAGCAGCTGTAAGAATCAGGAATTCAAGGGCCAGCCTGGTCACCGATGATCGCTGGCGAAGACGAAGGAGAAATGCCGGCAAATCACTGAACGGCATGGCTGCAAAATGGCCATCCTTGCGAGGCTGGCGCGGAAGCCCGCGCGAAAGTGATCGCATGGGCGCCTCGCTTGCCCGATAGCCTTTAGCGTAAGACCAATCGAGCACTGCCCCGATCCGCTGGCGGACCCTGCGCGCGGTTTCGGGTTTGGCGAGCCAGATCGGGGCGAGCACATCGCGAATTGCAGGACCTTCAATCTCACTGACAAGTTGTGAGCCGAGTTTGGGAAATGCGTAAGTCTCCAGCGTGTTGATCCACTGCGCCTGATGCTTGCCATTCTTCCAAGCTGCCTGATGCTCAGCATGGACTGCTTTAGCTGCATCCTCGAATGTCGGAACGACGACCTTTTCGCGTCGCCGTTTGGCCAGTGGATCGATCCCGCTCCTTGCTTGCCGCCGAATCTCGCCTGCTGCAGCACGAGCATCTGCCAAGCCAAGACTATCAAGCGATCCCAGCCCGATATCACGGCGCTTACCGGCATATTGCACACGCACCACCCAATGTCCGCGGCCAGGGCCCTTAAGATCAAGAATCAGGCCTTCGCCGTCGGAATAGCGTCCGGGCTCCTTAAGACTTTTGATCTTCAATGCAGAAAGGTTTCCCATCGGTCTGGCTCCGAAAGACCCCCACACTTGACCCCACACTCTGCCCCGGCTTGATTGGAACATAGATGGAACAACGAGGATGAGCAATGTGCAAAAACCGCAGCAATTCTGCGGATTTCCGGACTATAGTGGATGGATCTGGAAGAGCCACTTGGCGGAGAGGCAGGGATTCGAACCCTGGATACGGTCACCCGTATGCCGCATTTCGAGTGCGGTGCATTCGACCACTCTGCCACCTCTCCGCGAAGTGTCGATGAGCCAGCAAGCGCCGTCCCGGTCGAGGAAGAGCGCCGTTAGCGCATGGTCTGCCGCTTGCCAAGGGGAAACATGTTACACCTGCCCTACAATCCACGGCTCTGCAGCACGGCTCGCTTGTTTCCCTCAGGCAGCGCCCTATATTCGCACGTATGGATAGAGCGATTTTCTTTTCGCCTCAGGCTGGCCGGGAGATCACGGCTCCCCACGTCGCCAAAGCTCGGTTCGGCATCGGTGATGTCGTGCGGCACAAGCTGTTCGATTTCCGCGGCGTCATCTTCGATATCGATCCGGTCTTCGCCAACAGCGAAGAGTGGTACGAATCGATCCCGGCCGAGATCCGCCCCCCGCGCGAGCAGCCGTTCTACCACCTTCTCGCGGAGAACGACGAGAACAGCTATGTCGCCTATGTCAGCCAGCAGAACCTGATGGCTGATGCGGAAGGCGGCCCGGTGGACCACCCTTCGGTGCACGAGATGTTCGATGCGTTCCGCGACGGGCGCTACCGCTTGCGCCGCGGCCTCTCGCACTGATCCGATGCGCTGACGGCGGCGCGCCCTGCCGTCAGTTCTTCAGCTTCCAGCCCGACTGGAAGATGGCGTAGATCGCCACCCACAGCACGAGGTTCAGCACGCCGAGCCCGATCGCGCCGTGCAGCACCGCCTCATTGGTCGTGCCGATATCGCTCTGGCCGAGGAAACCGAAGCGGAATCCCGATATCACATAGAAGATCGGGTTGAACCGGCTGATCATCTGGAATGTCGGCGAGAGGTTGCTGATTACGTAGAACGTGCCAGAGAGCATCGACATCGGGGTGATCACAAAGTTGGTGATCGCGGCGTTGTGATCGAACTTTTCCGCCCAGAGCGAGGTCAGCACGCCGATCAGGCCGAGGAGGATCGATCCCATGAGGCCAAACCAGATGACAGCCCACGGGTGATGCACCGTAAGGTCAACCCCTGGCCAGAACAGCATCGCGCCTGCAACCGCCAGGCCCACGAGGATCGCCCGCGTCACCGCGGCTGCCACCAGCGCCAGAATCAGTTCCGCGTTCGAAATCGGCGGCATCAGGTAATCGATGATCGTGCCCTGGATCTTGCCCACCAGTAGACCGAAGCTCGAATTGGCGAAGGAGTTGTTGATCATCCCCATCGCGATCAGGCCCGGCGCGACGAAAGTGGCGAAGGGCACGCCGAGCACCAAGCGGCCGCCGCCACCCAATGCCAACGTGAAGATCATCAGATAGAGCAGCGTCGTCACCGCCGGCGCCCAGATCGTCTGGGTCTGCACCTTGAAGAACCGGCGCACCTCCTTCATATAGAGGGTCCACAGCCCCAAGCGATTGAAGCTGCGGAAGCGCAGTTGCCCGGGCGGCGGAAAATCGCCCGAACGGCTGGGTTGTTCACGGAAGGATGCGGCCCCGTCGTGGGGGATCGGTTGATCGGCCATGATCGGTGCGGTATCGCGCATGCCGGATCAAGGCAAGGCATTGCGCGGTTTGCTTCACAGGGCAGGCCCTGTCCTGCGGCGACGGTGCCGACAGGACCACGTACTGAAGGATTTGAGACGGCATGAGCTGGACGGACGAGCGGATCGAGAAGCTGACCAAGATGTGGGAAGGCGGCGCCACCGCCAGCCAGATCGCCGAAGAACTGGGCGGAGTCAGCCGCAACGCTGTCATCGGCAAGGCGCATCGCCTTGGTCTCAAGGCGCGCCCATCCCCGGTCAAGCCGAACGAGAAGACCGAGCCTGCGCCTGCTGCCAAGGCCCCGCGCCCAGCGCCTGAACCTGCCGCCGCGCCCGCCGAACCGCGCGCCGCCACGCCGCGCCCGGTCTCGGCTCAGGCCCAGGCAGCGCCTGCCAGCTCTCCGCCTGCGCCCCGCGCGCCTGCCGCGCCGGTCGAGGCCGCACCGGCTCCCGCCGCGCCCGTACCTGCCGCATCGGCTGATGCTCCCGCCGCCCCGCCGCAGCCGCGCATCGTCTCGGTCGGCCCCGGCGGCTTTCTGCGACAGGGCCCCGGTGACCAGCAGGCGCCGATTCCTCCTGCCCCGCCGCGCCGCCTCGTGCCTGCGCGCCCGAGCCAGGAAGTGGCCGACAAGACCAGCCTGCTCGATCTCAACGACCGCATCTGCCGCTGGCCGATGGGCCATCCCGGCGAGCCGGACTTCCACTTCTGCGGCGACAAGGTGAACCCCGGCTTCCCTTACTGCGTCGAACATTGCGGCCGCGCCTATCAGGCGCAGCTGCCGCGCGGCCATCGCCGTCCGCCGCCGCCGATGCCATTCGGCGGGCCGCGAGTGCGATAGATCCAGTCCGGAATGGCCAATGGGGCAAGCCCCGTCCGATAGGTTTGGGCAGCGCCATATGTCCGTTCCGGTCTAAAAACCGCAGATTTGCCTCACTTTCAGCTCCCACCCGTGGTTAACCTCGGGTGGATACGGCCGTTCTTCCCGGCATGAGCGAACAGACATCAGACGAGAACGCGCGCAAGTCGCGCTGGTGGCAGTGGTTCAGCGGGAGCGCGGAAGCAGACGCCGATGAACCGGGCGTGGAGCCGCAGATCTCGCGTGAGCTTACCGCACGCGAGGTGTGGCTTCCGGCCAAACGGCGGATGATCAGCAAAATTGCCGATTTCCTGATCGATCACGATCTCGAAGTCCTGCCGATGACGCTGACGGTGGCTTACGAATGCGTCACCGGCGGAGCCCCCCGCCTCGCCCAGCTGATCCTGGAGCGCACCGAGAAGGGCCTCCCGATCACGCTGAGCTGGATCGAGGAGCAGCGCGGCGAAAGCACGTACGACAAGAACGGCGAAGCGCTGGCCGTGCTGATGAGCCGGCTGGAGGACAGCCTCGACGAGTTCAGCAAGACCACCAGCGGCGCGCGCACCGCGACGAGCGAGTACAGCAGTGCACTCAAGCAGCATGTCGATGAACTCGAAGGCGTCGGTCGTGCCGGTGTCGTCATCACCGAACTTGCCGCACTGACCCGGGCGATGATGGAACGCAGCATCGCCATCGAGAACGAACTCGCCTGCAGCGAACGCCGCGCCGAAGTGCTGCAAAGCTCGCTCGAGGAAACCCGCCGGATGGCCGAAATGGACCACCTGACCGGCCTGCCCAACCGCCGAGCCTTCGATCACATGCTGGACCGCGAAATGCGCGAGGCGCGCGAGGCCGGGGAAACGCTCTGCGTCGCATTCGTCGATATCGATCACTTCAAACGCGTGAATGACACCCACGGCCACCCGGCCGGCGACCGCGTGCTCAAATTCGTCGGCGAGACACTCAACCGCATCGCCGACGCGCGCTGCTTCGTCGCCCGCCACGGCGGCGAGGAGTTTGCCGTCATCTGGCGCAACCACACCGTTGAAAAGGCGTGGAAGAAGCTTGATGCGGCACGGGAAGATATCGCGGACCGCCGACTGATCAACCGTGCCAACGACACGCCGTTCGGCAAGATCACCTTCTCGGGCGGCATCGCCGATGTCTTTGCCTATCCGGAAAAGAGTGCGGCATTGAAGGCGGCGGACGAGGCGCTCTATCTTGCCAAGCAATCGGGCCGCAACCGCATTCTCAAGGCCGGCGAGGACCCGGGCCCGCTGGTGAAGGCGGCCTGAGGAGGAACACGACATAGCCCGCAAAGCGCCGGTCCCGTGCCAGCGCGGCGGGCGGAGTCCACTCGCCGCCTTCGACCAGCGCGATCTTGTGGGTCAGCGGCAGTGTGTCGATCCGGCGGAACCACGCGGCATAGCCGGGTATCGTGGTGCGGCCCTGATAGGTCTGGATCACCACTTCATCGACCAGCCCGGCGAGCCGCGCCAGTTCCGCAGGATCGCCGTTCGCGCTCCAGTCGAGCAAGCCGGTGATCGAAAGCCGCGTGCCGGGCGGCAATTCGCGCCGGACCTGCCCGAGGAAAGCGCGATAGCGGTCCAGCCCCGGCGTCGCCGCATCGAAATCGATCTGCAATCCTTCGAGCCGGTTGCCCGCCGCCCGCCACCGCGCCAGCATCGCGCGTAACGCATCCCACACCTGCGCATTCCAATCGAGCCGCTCGGCCCTGACGGTCAGCCAGACCCTGGCCCGGCGCACATGCGGCACACCCGCCCGCATATCGACAAGCTGCGCCGTTCCGCCGCGCCGGATTTCGCCGCCGAGAATGTAGAGCTCGCGCGCCCTGCCGACCGCAGGCGGCGGCGGCACCCCGGCCCAGAGGAAGAAGCGGTCAAAGCGCGCCGGATCGACCGGCTGCGGCGCCTCGGTGCCTCGACACGCCCCGAGCGCGAACGCAGCCAGCAGCGCCGCCCAGCCGCGCCTCACCAATAATACTTCAGCTTCTGCGCCCAGGGACTCTTCGGGAATTCGCGCTTCAGCCGATCATACCAACCCTTGCGCACCGGTTTGTCCACGTCATCGCCGCCGCAACTGTTGTAACCCGAGGGCCCATAGCAGTTGACCGCGCGGTAGAGCGCATAGGCGCGGTCTCCCGGCGTGCTGCGCGGATCGGCGATGACGCCAGCGTAGATCGCACCGCGCGCCAGCGGCCGGCCGGGAAAGTCGTTCGCCGCCCCGCCGAGCAGTCCCTTGGACGGCGCCGTGTCGAGTGTGGTGAACCCGTCGAAATTGTTGAGCCGCCAGAACTCGCCGAGGCACAGCCGCGCATGGATATCCCGCGGGTTCGCCGCCAGCGTGGCAACTGTCCCCAACAGCGCCGGACAAGCAAACCCGGCCTGCGCCGTCCTGCCCTTGGCAAACAGGCCGAGCGGCGCCGTCGTACCCGGCGCAAAGCCCCACAGCCCGTCGGTTGGCGCATCGGCACGCACCAGCGACTGGTTGGCGCGGAACCCGGCGTAGTCGCCCCGGCTGAGCTGCTTGTAGAGCAAGGTGAACAGCGCCGTATCGCGCTGCTCCTGCGGGTTCGCGACATCGAGCGCCAAGCGGCGCAGCAGCGCGGGACCGGCCGAGTGAGTCATCAGGATATCGCGGATCATCCGGTCGGTGATCGGCGACCCGGGGGCGAATACTGCCCCGAGCCTGCCATGCCGCTCCCAGTTCATCGCAAGGCCCAGCTCGACCGTCGGCCGCTGCCACAGCGCCTTGGCCCCACCGAGCAGTTCGAGCCAGAAACCCGCCTCATTGGGATCGCCCTTCGCCGCCAGCGCCTGCCCGCGCAGGACCTGCCGGCTGAACGCGAGCGGCGTGTAGCTGGGCCGCTTCGCATCGTCCGGGATCAGCTGCAGCACCCGCGCGTAGTCCTTGGCGACATAGAACGCGTGGTTGGCCTGCAGGAATGCATAGAGCTGCGGCGCGCGCAGGAAGCTTGCCTGCTGGCTCGCCAGCACGTCGGCGCCGAGCGGGCTCTCCCCGCCTCCCATGTCGTAGCGGTCATCCGGATTGGCAACCCGCATGGCCGTGAGGTCCGCCGCCGCCAGCAGCAACAGCCCTCCCCCGCGCGGGTTGGGGTTGTCGCTGGTGGACAGGTACTTGCCGTCCGCCTCGTTGATAAGGCCGACGAGCGCCTCGCCGTCGGTCGGCATCGCCGCGAGCAGGCTCTCGTAGCGCTCGCCGAGCGCCGCGAAATCGCCGGTCAGCCACATCGCGCGGCGCTCCAGCCCCCGCGCGGATTCGGCATAGCGGCCCTTGGGCCAGGCCTTCAGATAGTCAGCGAGCGCCGTCCGGCCGCGCTGGGCCGCAGCCTTGTCGACAGACTTGAGGCCATCAAAAAAGCCATACTGATCAATGCTCTTTGCCAGAGCCAGGCGCAGCTCCGCGCGCGCGACCATGTAGCGCGCGGTCTCCGCCACCCACGGGTCGGGCGCACCGGTCAGCGCGGCATAAGCCTTGGCGGCGTCTGCATAGCGGTCGGCGTAAAAGGCATCCGAGGCGGCGAGGTAGCCGAGGAACGCCTTGCCCGGCGCGCTGTTCACCGCGATCCCCGGCAGCACTTCGGGCAGCGTGCTGTCGCTGCACCGCGCGACCATCTTCTCGCGCGCGGCGGTGAGCGTGCTGCGCTCCGCCGCCGGCAGCGCACGATTGGCGCCCAGCGCTGCAGCAAAGTCCGGCGCCCCGCTACGAAACCAGTCGCAAGGGCCGTTTGTCACCTCCGCCGTGGCCGCCGCGTTGGGATCGAGCTCCGGCACCCACGTCCGCGTCACCATGCCCCAATCGAGGAACGTGTGGCCAAAGCCCTCCTCGTCGTACTCCGGCTTGGGATAATCACCCCCGCCCGTCACTGCGCCGGTCAGGCCCAACCCCGCCGAATCCCGCAACAGCGCCAGCAGGTTCACCCGGCTGTCGTTCCCCGGCGCGATCACTACGCGATTGTGGCAGGCCTGCGCCCCGCCGAACAGCGACCAGTTGGGATCGCAGCCGACATCCGCACAGGCCAGCGCCGCGCCCGATGAGGCCAGCAGCCCCGCCAGAATTGCGCCCTTGGTGAGCCGCAGCCGCATCGTCTCTCTCCCGAATCCAGTCCGGCCAATGCTCTCCCGCCGCCCGCGCCGAGGCAAGAAAAAAGGGCCCGCAGCCAGCTGCGAGCCCCTCGTTCGGTTTGGCCTGAAGCCGGACGATCAGTCGTCAGACTTGAGGAACGCCGGCATGTGATCGCCGCCGCCTTCGCCGCCGCCACGCGGGCCGCGATCACGATCACGGCCGCCGTCGCGACCGCCGCCGCTATCACGGCGCGGACCGCGATCACGGCCACCGGGGCCGCGGCGGTCACCACCGCGATCGCCGCGATCACCACGCGGCTCGCGCGGTTCGCGGGGCGGACGGGTATCTTCGAGCTCGGCGCCGGTCTCCTGATCGACAACGCGCATGGAAAGGCGAACCTTGCCGCGCGGATCGATCTCGAGAACCTTGACCTTCACGGCCTGGCCTTCCTTGACCACATCGGTGGGCTTCTCGACCCGCTCGTTGCGCATCTCGGAGACGTGGACGAGGCCGTCCTTCCCGCCCATGAAGTTCACGAACGCGCCGAAATCGACGATGTTCACGACCTTGCCGTCGTAGATCTTGCCGACTTCGGCTTCTTCCACGATGCCGAGGATCCACTTCTTCGCCGCCTCGATCTGGTTGATGTCCGAGGAGCTGATCTTGATCACGCCCTCGTCGTCGATATCCACCTTGGCGCCGGTCTCGGCGACGATCTCGCGGATCACCTTGCCGCCGGTGCCGATCACTTCGCGGATCTTCGACTTGTCAATCTGGATCGTCTCGATGCGCGGAGCATGCGCCGAAAGCTCGCTGCGGGCCGAACCCAGCGCCTTGGTCATCTCACCCAGGATATGCGCACGGCCTTCGCTGGCCTGCTTGAGCGCGACCTCGAAGATTTCCTTCGTGATCCCGGCTACCTTGATGTCCATCTGCATCGTGGTGATGCCGGCGCTGGTGCCCGCAACCTTGAAGTCCATGTCGCCGAGGTGGTCCTCGTCGCCCAGAATATCCGAAAGGACCGCAAAGTCCTTGCCTTCAAGGATAAGGCCCATCGCGATGCCCGAAACCGGACGCTCGATCGGAACGCCCGCATCCATCATCGAAAGGCAGCCACCGCAGACGGTGGCCATCGACGATGAGCCGTTCGATTCGGTCACGTCCGAGAGAACGCGGATCGTGTAGGGGAAGTCTTCCTTGCTCGGCAGCACCGGGTGCAGCGCGCGCCAGGCGAGCTTGCCGTGGCCGACTTCGCGGCGGCCCGGCGCACCGAAACGCCCAACTTCGCCAACCGAGTAGGGCGGGAAGTTGTAGTGCAGCATGAAGCGCTGATACGAGAGGCCGTCGAGCCCGTCGATCATCTGCTCGGCGTCTTTGGTGCCCAGCGTGGTGGTGCAGATCGTCTGCGTCTCACCGCGCGTGAACAGCGCCGAACCGTGGGTGCGCGGCAGGAAGCCGACCATCGATTCGATCGGGCGAACCTGCGTGACCGAACGGCCGTCGATACGCGTGCCGTCCTTGAGGATGGCGCCGCGCACGATGTCTGCCTCGACCTTCTTCATGGTCTTGATCGCAACCATCTGGGTCTGCGGCGTCTCGTCCGCGAACGCAGCCTTCGCCTTGGCGCGGGCCTCGTTCAGCGCGTTCGAACGCGCCGACTTGTCGGTCAGCTTGTAGGCGGCGGCAACATCAGCGCCGATGATGTCCTTGAGCTTCTTCTTGATGTCGGCGGTGTTGTCCGACAGGTCGATTTCCCACGGATCCTTCGCGGCCTTCTCGGCCAGCGCGATGATCGCGCCGACAACCTTGCGGCATTCATCGTGCGCGAACATGACCGCGCCGAGCATCTCGTCCTCGGTCAGTTCCTTGGCTTCCGATTCGACCATCATCACGGCCTGGTCGGTCGCGGCGACGACGAGATCGAGGCGGCCTTCGGCAACCTGCGCCATCGACGGGTTGAGCTGGTACTCGCCATCCTTGAAGCCGACGCGCGCGGCGCCGATCGGGCCCATGAACGGTACGCCCGAAATGGTCAGCGCAGCCGAAGCGGCGATCATCGCGACGATATCGGGCTCGGTCTCGCCGTCATAGCTCATGACCTGGGCGATGACGTTGATTTCGTTGTAGAAGCCTTCGGGGAACAGCGGGCGGACCGGACGGTCGATCAGGCGGGAAACCAGCGTTTCCTTTTCCGTCGCGCCGCGTTCGCGCTTGAAGAAGCCCCCCGGGATGCGTCCGGCGGCCGAGAACTTTTCCTGGTAGTGCACGGTCAGCGGGAAGAAGTCCTGGCCTTCCTTCACCGACTTGGCGGCAGTCACCGCGCAAAGCACGACAGTTTCGCCATACGTGGCGAGGACCGCGCCGTCAGCCTGACGGGCAATGCGGCCGGTTTCCAGAGTGAGGGTCTTCCCGCCCCACTCCAGCGATACGGTTTTGACGTCGAACATGTGTTTTCCTTCAGCCCGCCGCCCTATTGCGCGCGGGGTTTGCTGCCGGGTGTGCCGTCCCGGTCCGGTGCGGGGCGCTGGTCTGGCCCCATGGGATGCGTCCGCCGGCCGGATTGCCGGACAGTCGCCACATGCAAAAAGCGGCCCGCCTTGGGGCCGCTTCCTGCTTGGTTACTTGCGCAGACCGAGCTTCTGGATGAGGGCATTGTAGCGCTCCACATCCTTCTTCTTGAGATAGTCGAGCAGCGAGCGCCGCTTGTTGACCATCATCAGCAGCCCGCGGCGCGAATGGTTGTCCTTGTGGTGAGCCTTGAAGTGCTCGGTCAGGGTCTGGATGCGGCTGGTCAGGATGGCGACCTGCACTTCCGGCGAACCCGTGTCATTGGCCGCGCGGGCGTTGTCCGCGATGATGGCTTGCTTCTTTTCAGCGGTAACCGACATTGTACTTACTCCGCGACATCGGAAAGATTGAACCCCCGCACAACGGTCAGGCTCATGCCTGAAAGCTGAACCAAGGCGACCGGAACAGCTCCGGAGCGCACCCAGTAAAGCCCGTCGTTATGGGGCAGCCCGTCAAGAACGCGGCCCTGGCGGACCGCCCTTGCCTGCTCGGGCGTGAGGTCAAGAGCCGGGATGTCGACCAGCCCTGCCTCCAGCGGCAAGAGGATATGTTCAAGGGGTGCGCCCTTACCCACATCGTTCAATTTGTCCAGCGAAATCGCCTGAGCGAGGCCGAACGGACCCGCGCGCAGGCGGCGCAGCATGGTGACATGGCCGACCGTGCCGAGGGCATACGCAATGTCCCTTGCGAGGCTGCGGATATAGGTGCCCTTGGAGACATGGGCGATCAGGGTAATCTCGCTTTCGCCGACGTGCCCTGCGGTGAGCGAATGGACCGTCACCGAACGGCTCTTCATCTCGACCGCTTCGCCCGCGCGGGCACGGTCATAGGCCCGCTCGCCATCGATGAGGATCGCCGAATAAGCTGGCGGAACTTGCTCGATCGGGCCGGCAAAGCGCGTCAGAATGGCGCCAATCTCGTCCGGCGCAGGCCGCACATCGCTTGTCGCGATGACTTTGCCTTCCAGATCGAGCGTATCTGTCTCCTCACCGAATCGCACGGTGAACGCATATTCCTTGCTGGCATCGAGCATCCGCCCCGCAAGCTTGGTTGCCTCCCCCACCGCGATGGGAAGAATGCCCGTCGCCAGCGGATCGAGCGTGCCGCCATGGCCAACCTTGACCTTGCCATAACCCGCGGCCCGCAGATTGCGCTTCACTGCCGCCACGGCCTGCGTCGAACCGAGGCCGTGTGGCTTGTCCAGAATGATCCAACCGCTGGTCAATCGAGTTCAGGCCCCGCCACCAGCACGATGATGTGCTCGAACTGCGAGAGCATCCATTCCATCGGCGGGCCGACCAGCCGGTCGACGATATGCAGCCCCGGAAAGGCCCAGGGCAGCACGATGAACACGATCATGAACAGCGGAATGCCCACCGGTTCGATCCGGTCGAGCAGCCGCACCCCAGCGGCCGGAGAAAGCCCGCGCACGATGCGCGAACCATCGAACGGCGGCAGCGGCAGCAGGTTGAATGTGCCGAGGAACACGTTGATCGCGATGAAGTTCTTGAGGTTGTCCGCGACGAAAAGCGTGCCCCAGCCCGGCGTCCCCTGCGGATCGACCCCACGCAGCAGCAGCCCGAACGCGACAGCAGACAGCGCCGCCAGCACGAAATTCGTCAGCGGCCCCGCCGCCGCGACGAACGCCATGTCGCGCTTGGGGTTACGCAGCCGGGCATAGCTCACCGGCACCGGCTTGGCCCAGCCGAACACCGGCAGGCCAAGCAGCTTGAGCGTGCCAGGCAGGATCAGCGTGCCCATCGGATCGACATGCTTCAACGGATTGAGGCTCAGCCGCCCGCGCTCATAGGCGGTCGGATCACCCAGCATCCGCGCCGCCCAGCCATGCGCGATCTCGTGCAGCACGATGGCGAACACCATCGGCACCACCAGCGTGGCGATCAGATAGGGTGTGCTCATCACGCGCGCGCCGCCTGCCAGTCCTCGCGCAGCAGCCCGTAGATCGCAGTGTCGCGCACACGCCCGTTCCACGTCTTGCGCTCGCGGCGCATGATCCCTTCCTCCACCGCGCCCAGCTTGCGCACCGCGGCGCGGCTGCGGGTATTGATCACATCGACCTTGAAGACCACCCGCTCCAATCCGCAGGCAAACACATGGTCGATCATCAGCCGCTTCAACCGCCCGTTGAAGCCGGTGCTGCGCAGCGAGGGCAGGATGAAGCTGTTGCCGATCTCGATCGACCAGGCCGGATCGCCGAACAGGATCCACGCCGTCATGCCGACCACCTCGCCATCCTTCAGGACGACATAGACGCAGCGCGCCGGTGGACCCGCCAGCAAACTGTCGAACTGCGGATCGAAATGCTCGCCCACATAGCAGAACGGATAGATCGCCCAGATCTCGCTATCCTGCGCGCAGGCGCCGCGCAGCGCTTCGCGGTGCTCCTCGCGCAGCGGCTCGATGCGCAAATCGCCGTCCTCCAGCGGAACATAGAGCGCGTCGATGCTCATCGCGCGTGCAGCCCAAGGGCAAAGTGGCGGAAAGAGAGGCTTGCCATAGCCCCGACCACATAGGCATTGCGCCGGGAAAGCCAAGCGCCTGTGCCGAATTCCTGTCCGTCACGGTCCATTCATACAAGGTCCACAAGAATGACCGGCATGCCCTCCGCGCTGACCCGCCTGCTCGCTGCCTTTGCGTCCCTCGCGCTTTTCCTGTCACCAATGGCGGCAATGGCCGGAGACTTGCGCTACGTCGTCGACAAGGCCGCCAGCCGCGTCGATGCCAAAGTCGCGTTCCTCGGGATCGCCTCGAAGACGGCGAGCTTTCCGGACATGTCCGGCACGTTCAATCTCTCGTTCGCCGATCTCGAGGCGCTCGACATGGTCGTCGATATCGACGCGCGCACGCTCACGACCGGGGATTCGCAAGCCAAGACGCTGAAAGGCAAGAGCTTCTTCGACGTCGCGCATTACCCCACCGTGCGATTCGTCGGGCAGCGCATCAAGATGACCGGCGACAAGACCGCCGATGTGGAAGGCCGGATCACCGCGCGCGGCGTCACCCGGCCGATCAAGCTGGCGGTCACCTTCTCGGTTCCGCCCTACTCCACCGGCGGCACGCAGCCGATCTCGATCGTCGGCACCGGGGTGATCGACCGGCGCCAGTTCGGGATGACGGCCTATCCCTTCATCATCGGCTCGATGGTCCACGTGACCATCCGCGCCCGGATGGTGCCGAACTAGTCTGGCGCGATGTCCCGCGCCACGCGCGGATCGGCGAGCAGCGCGTCGATATGACCCGCCACATCGAAGCTCTCGTCGGCCAGGAACCTGACCTTGGCCGCGTATTTCAACCGCAGGCGCTGGGCCACTTCCTTCTGGAAATAGGCGGTGTTGGTGCGCAGCGCCTTGAGCACCGCTTCCTCGTTCGCCCCCAGCAGCGGCTTGATATAGGCCGTCGCGTGGCGCAGGTCGGGCGACATGCGCACTTCCGTCACCGAGACGCTGTGCGCGGTGAGCACGTCGTCATGCACTTCCTGCCGCATCAGCAGTTCCGAAAGGATGTGCCGCACTTGCTCGCCCACCTTGAGCAGGCGGACCGAGCGCGTTTCCGGGGATGCAGGCTGCTTGGCCATCGTCGTACGTCTATCCTTCAGCCCAGCTTCGCCAGAATGCGCGCGAGCGAGCGTATGTTCCGAGCCGTACCGCGGCGTCCGAGCCGCCGTTCGAGGAACGGCCCCGTCAGCCTGCTCGCCGCCACGCCGGCTGCGAAATCAATATAGAGAGCGCGGGCGCCCATTGCGAGCCTCTCGGGCCCGCGCCCCTTGTGATCTTCCACCAGCACGCGGAACTGCGCCGCATCCAGGTCCCCATCAAGGAACAGGACATGGACCTTAGCCTCATCACCATCGGCAAAGGGATTGGCCGCAATCACCTCGCGCAGCTCGTCGGCACTCAGCACCACGACCATGCTGCGAAAGCCGAACCGATCACTCACGATCCATTCGAGCATCTCCGCCAGCCCCTCGCTGGGCCGCTCCTCATGCTCGAACAGCACGTTGCCGCTGGCTACCACGGTTTCGACGCCTTCGATCCCCTCACGTTCGAACGCCTCGCGCAGCTCCGCCATCGACAGCCGATTACCGCCGACATTAATGGAGCCGAGCAAGGCGACGTAGCGGGGCATGGTCAGCGCAATTGCTCGATGTCGTAGCCCTCGAGGCCGATCTCCGCAAAGATCAGCCTGAGAGCTTCGACATCCCAATGCCCACGCGGGCGATCAAACCCATCGAACAGACCGCAAAAGGCGAGACGCTCGGTCACGGTCATGCCCGAAAGGTCTGCTCGTTCGGTCACAGCGTGCGCACGCGCTCCTCGACCTCGAAGACTTCGAGCTGATCGCCCGGCTTCACGTCGTTCGTATCGGCCAGCACCACACCGCACTCGAGGCCCGCACGCACTTCCGGAACGTCGTCCTTGAAGCGGCGCAGCGAGTGGATGACGGTCTGCGAGATGATGACGTCCTGCCGTGTAAGGCGCGCGTTGATGCCCTTGCGGATGAAGCCCTCGACCACGAGCAGACCGGCTGCCTTGTCGCGCTTGCCCGCGGGGAACACTTCCTTGACCTCGGCACGGCCGACCACGGTCTCGATCCGCTCCGGCCCGAGCTGGCCGGCCATTTCGAGGCGGATGTCGTCGGTGAGCTGATAGATCACGTCAAAGTACTTCATGCGCACCTTGAAGCGTTCGACCAGTTCGCGTGCCTTGGCGTTGGGGCGGACGTTGAAGCCGATGATCGGCGCGCCGCTCGCCTGCGCGAGGTTGACGTCGCTTTCGGTGATCGCGCCCACGCCCGAAGCGAGGATGCGCACCTTGATCTCGTCGGTCGAAATGCGATTGAGCGCATTGACGATCGCTTCGGTCGAGCCCTGCACGTCGGCCTTCACCACCACCGGATACTCGATCACGGTCTGCTTGGCGGCGAGCGCCGAGAACATGTTCTCGAGGCTCGTCGGCGCCTGCGCGGTACGCTTGGCGGTCGCGCGTTCCTGGCGGTAGGCGGCGACCTCGCGGGCACGCGCCTCGTTCTCCACGACCGTCAGCGTATCGCCCGCCATCGGCACACCGCCGAGGCCGAGCACTTCGACCGGCAACGACGGAGGCGCTTCCTTGATCTGGCGGCCCTTGTCATCGTGCATCGCGCGGACGCGGCCCGACTGGGTGCCGACCACGAGGATGTCACCCACCTTGAGCGTGCCGCGATTGACCAGCACCGTCGCGAGCGGACCCTTGCCCTTGTCGAGCTTGGCCTCGATCACGGTGGCTTCCGCCGCACGGTCCGGGTTGGCGCGCAGTTCGAGCAGTTCGGCCTGGAGCAGGATCTTCTCGATCAGCTCGTCCATGCCCTGCCCGGTCTTGGCCGAAACCTCGACATCCTGCACGTCGCCCGACATTTCCTCGACCACGATTTCGTGTTCGAGCAGACGCTCGCGGATCTTCTGCGGGTTGGCCTCGTGCTTGTCGGCCTTGGTGATCGCCACGATCATCGGCACGCCGGCCGCCTTGGTGTGGTTGATCGCCTCGATCGTCTGCGGCATCAACCCGTCATCCGCCGCAACCACCAGAATGACGATGTCTGTCACGTTGGCGCCGCGCTGGCGCATTTCGGTGAAGGCTTCGTGGCCCGGCGTATCGAGGAAGGTGATGTGGTCACCGCTCTTCGTCTTGATCTGGTAGGCGCCGATATGCTGCGTGATGCCGCCGGCTTCACCGCGCACCACGTCGGTGCCGCGCAGCGCGTCGAGCAGGCTGGTCTTGCCGTGGTCGACGTGGCCCATGATCGTGACCACCGGCGGACGCGGCTGCAGCGAGGTTTCTTCATCGACGTCCGCCGCAGTGTCGATGTCGACATCCGATTCGGACACGCGCTTGATATTGTGGCCGAATTCGGTGACCAGCAGTTCGGCGGTGTCCTGGTCGATGGTCTGGTTGATGGTGACCATCATGCCCATCTTGAACAGCGCCTTCACCAGGTCCGCAGCCTTTTCGGCCATGCGGTTGGCGAGATCCTGCACCGTGATCGCCTCGGGCACCACGACATCGCGCACCTGCTTCTCGCGCGGCTGCGACTGCCCGGCGAAGTGCGCACGGCGCTCCTTCTCGCGGGCGCGCTTGAGCGCGGCGAGGCTGCGGGCGCGGGCGCCTTCGTCCTCGTTGAGCGCGCGGGTGACGGTAAGCTTGCCGGCCTGACGGCGGTCGCCCGCACCCTTGTCGCGCGGGGCGTGCGCGGGCTTCTTGGCCGGCGGTTCAGGCCGCTTGGGCGCAACGACCGGAGTAAACCGGCGCGGCGCCGGTGCCACTGTTTCGGCAGCAGCGGCAGCAGGCGCCTCGACTTCGGCAGGCGCGGCAGGAGCAGCAGCCACCGGCGCTTCAACCGGGGCCGGCGCTTCGGCAGCAGGTGCCTCGACCGGAGCAGGCGCGGGAGCCGGTGCTTCGACGGGCTCAGCCGCTTCGGCGGCCTCACCAGCCTTGCGCGCGTCAGCAGCGCGGCGTGCTTCCTCGGCGGCGCGCAGGCGTTCTTCCTGCTCGCGGCGGTTGGCGGCTTCAAGCGCCTGCAGACGGGCCTCTTCGGCTTCACGCAGAAGACGGGTCTGCATTTCCTGACGCGTCTCGCGCGAAGCGGCGGGCGGCGGCGGGGGCGGCGCGGGCGCGCGGACCGGCTGCGGCGCAGGCGCGACCGGCGCGGCTGCGACCGGAGCCGCTTCGGGCGCAGCAGGTGCGCCTTCACCCGGGGTGCGCGGCATCAGCTTGCGCCGCTTGACCTCGACGACGACCTTGTTGGTCCGCCCGTGGCTGAAGGTCTGCTTGACCTCGCCCGCCTCGACCGAAGTCTTGAGGCCCAGCGGCCTGCGGCCGAGCGTCGGCTTCTTGTCATCGCTCATCGAATTCACACACCCTTCGTATCAACAGTATCGCGCGCTGCCGGAGCAGCGGCGGTCAAGTCCCCAGCACGATCATGCTCAGACCCGAGAAAATGGAGCAGGCGCTGCAGCGGCACCGCGACTCGTTCGGCCGCGGCGGCATCGATCAGCGCCAAATGAACCACGTTGTCGCGGCCCAATGCCACAGACAGCGCCGCGCGGTCCAGCGGCAAGATGACACCCTTGAGACCGCTGCCTTCCGCTTCCTCGCCCACGCGCCAGGCCTGGGCAAGCTTGTTCGGGCCATCGGTTCCGGCGTCGCTGGCATGGGCAAGCCACGTCACCGCTCCGGCCCGTGCAGCCTGCGCGATCTTTTCCGTGCCGAGCACCATGTTGCCCGCGCGCAGTTCGATGCCGAGCCGGTCCGACAAGGCGCGCGTCAGCGCAGCGCGCGTCTTTTCCGCAAGGTCTGCCGGAATGGTCAGCGGCGCGCCCTTGAAGGCCCGCGCCAGCACGCCGCGCAGCTTGCCTCCCGCGACAGCAGCCGCCAGCTCGTCCTCGCTCACACCGATCCACGCCCCCCGCCCCGGCGCGCGCGCCAGGGCATCGGGAAGCACATCGCCGGTGGGCGAAAGAGCCAGCCGCACGAGCTCACCGCGCGCGTCGTGGCGCCCGGTCAGCACGCATTTGCGCTCCGGCTGGGCCTCCTTTGCGGAAGTCCCGGCCGGCTTGCCGCCAGAGATGTCGGAACTTAGCGCTTCATTGTGAGGATTCCGCATGGGCGGCCTCCTCAGCTGCTGGCTCGTCCTCGAACCAGTGCGCACGCGCAGCCATGATGATCTCGTTGCCCTGCTCTTCGCTCAGGCCATATTCGCCCAGCACCCCGCCCTTGTCCTCGGCGCGCTCGCTGCGCTCGCGGTCGCGGCGGGTTTCATTGTTGTTGCCGCGGCGGCGCTGTTCACCCCCACGCTTCTTGGCGATGAGCTCGTCGGTGGCGAGGTCGGCCAGATCGTCGAGCGTCTTGATGCCCGCCTTGCCCAGCGTGACCAGCATGGCCTCGGTGAGGTGCGGCAGTTCGGCAAGGTCGTCCTCGACGCCCAGCGCGCGGCGCTCCTCGCGTTGCGCTTCCTCGCGGCGTTCCAGCGCTTCAACGGCGCGGCTCTGCAGCTCCTGGCCCAGCTCCTCGTCGAAACCTTCGATGGCCGCCAGTTCGGCGATGTCGATGTAGGCAACTTCTTCCAGCTCGCTGAAGCCTTCGGCCACGAGCAGCTGCGAAAGCGTCTCGTCCACGTCGAGCTCTTCTTCGAACATCTTCGAGCGCTCGGCGAATTCCTTCTGGCGCTTCTCCGATGCTTCCGCCTCGGTCATGATATCGATCGCCGAACCCGTCAGCGACGAAGCAAGGCGCACGTTCTGGCCGCGGCGACCGATGGCGAGCGACAGCTGGTCATCGGGCACGACGACTTCGATGCGGCTTTCTTCCTCGTCGATCACCACGCGGCTGACGGTTGCGGGCTGGAGCGCGTTGACCACGAAGGTCGCGGTGTCCTCGCTCCACGGGATGATGTCGATCTTCTCGCCCTGCAGTTCCTGCACGACGGCCTGCACGCGGCTGCCCTTCATGCCGACGCAGGCGCCGACGGGGTCGATGCTGCTGTCGCGGCTGATCACGCCGATCTTGGCGCGCGAACCCGGATCGCGGGCGGCGGCCTTGATTTCGATGATGCCGTCGTAGATCTCGGGCACTTCCTGCGCGAACAGCTTCTTCATGAACTCGGGATGTGCGCGGCTCAGGAAGATCTGCGGACCGCGGTTCTGGCGCTCCACCTTCATGATCCAGGCCCGCACGCGCTCGCCGACGCGCGGCACTTCGCGCGGGATCTGCTGGTCGCGGCGGATCACGCCCTCGGCGCGGCCGAGGTTGACGATCACGTGGCCGAATTCGACCGACTTGATCACGCCGGTGATCACTTCGCCCGCGCGGTCCTTGAATTCTTCGTACTGGCGGTCACGCTCGGCATCGCGGACCTTCTGGAAGATCACCTGCTTGGCCGACTGCGCGTCGATGCGGCCGAGATCGACAGGCGGCAGCGGATCGACCAGGAAGTCGCCGATCTTGGCGCCCGGCTGCAGCTTTTCCGCGGCCTTGAGATCGACCTGCTTGAAGTAGTCCTCGACATGCTCGACCACCTCGACGACGCGCCACAGGCGCAGGTCGCCGGTGCGCGGATCGAGCTTGGCGCGGATGTCGTTCTCGGCGCCATAGCGGTTGCGCGCGGACTTCTGGATCGCTTCTTCCATCGCCTCGATGACGATGGACTTGTCGATCATCTTCTCGGTCGCGACGGAGTTCGCAATCGCGAGCAGCTCGGCGCGGTTGGCGGAAATCGCACTGGCCATGGCTTAGTCTTCCTGTTCCTCAACTAGGTCGTCCACGCCGCTGACATCCAGCGGCCGGGAAGCGGCAATCAGCTTATCGGTCAGGATAAGCTTGGCATTGGCGACGAGGCTGAATGGTACGGCATATACCACGCCGTCGTCGTTGATCGAAATCATCTCTGCATCGGCATCGAAGCCGACAAGATCACCCCGGAAGCGCTTGCGCCCGTCCTGCAGTTCGGCAAGCTCGATCCGCGCTTCGTGCCCGGTCCACGCGGCGAAGTCCTTCGCGCGGGTCAGCGGGCGGTCGATCCCCGGTGAGCTGACCTCGAGCCGATAGGCATCCTCGATCAGCACCTCGCCTGCCTCTTCCAGCGCATCGATCCGGTCCGAAATCCGGTGCGACAGCGCGGCGCAATCCTCGATCACCAGCTGCCCGGTCTCGGGCCGCTCGGCCATGATCTGGAGCGTGTGCTCTTCATCCCCGATTTCGCCGCCCTTGAAATAGCGCACGCGGACGAGATCGAAGCCGAGGCTGGCAGCCTCTTCTCCGGCGATCTCGGTAATCCGTGCGATATCGTTCATGCATGCTCCATGGGGCCAACGCGGCAAAGGCCCAATTGCAAAGGAAACCGGTTTGGTGCCGGCCCCGGTTGGCGCCAGCCCAGACTTTGCCTTCACAATGTCGGGATGCATCGCCCCTAGGCTGACGAGCCAGAAAAGGCAAGCACCAAGATTGCCCAACCATCCGCTCCCGAAAGTCGGTGAAATTTCCCACTCTTTGGCAAGCAACTAGGCGAAACCAACTAGATCAAGAACGCCAAACCGCAGAATTCCGCCATTTCGAGCATTTGGCACGCGCTATGCAAAGACCTTGGCATACGCCGGACGGACTGGACGGCGCCACACTCGAACCAAAGAAGGGAACCACGACATGACCACCATCCGCAACTTCACAGCCCCGATCTTCAGCGCAGCCGCTGCGATCGCCCTCACCTTCGCCCTCGTCGGCGGCACGGTCACCAGCCCGGTGCAGAGCCCGCTCCACACCGCCACCGTCAGCTCGGTGTACGCAGCATGAGCGACCTGCGCTTCGAGGACCATGGGGTCCAATCGCCGGCCCCTCGGGGCTTCCGTCTCAACAAGCAGCGCGGCAAGATCATGGGCGTAAGCGCCGGGATCGCCGATTACTTCGGTCTCGATGTCACACTGGTGCGCGTTGCCTGGGTCGTCGGCACGCTGGTCGGCTTCGGCTCGCTGATCCTGATCTACCTCGCCATCGGCCTGATCGCCGATTGAGCCCGCCGCCGGACCCTCCCCACATGGCCCTTCTCGTGAATTCGGGGAGGGCCATGGTCGTTTAAACTGGCGGCGGCACCAGCCCGATGAGGCGCAACACCACCGCCTGCGCCAGCATCACCACCAGCCAGTAAGCGCAATCGACCAGCGCCGAACGCATGGGCAAGGACCGCATGCGGTAGGACGCGGCAAGGCTCGGCACCACGAAGCCCAGCCAGATCACAAATGCGCTGCCGATCGTCATTGTCCAGACGCTGCCTTTGGGCGGCGCGAGGATCAGCGCTCCGGCCAGAATCGCGCAAAGCCATGCTTCGGCCACAAACGCGAGCAAGAGGGTTCCCGCAACGCCCGGTCCGCCGGTCCGTCCACGATCCACCAGCACCTGCCAGATCATCCCCAGCAGCAACCCCACCATGGTCGCCGCCAGAATGGCACCGCCATTGAGGACGATGTAGATCATCAGGCGTCTTCGGTTGTTGCAAAGGGCGAGAAGTCGATGTCGGTGTCGAACACGTCGACGCCCTCCTTCTCCTTGAGGAAGCCGACCACCGCATACGTCACCGGTGTCAGCACGATCTCCCAGATGACCTTGAGCGCCCAGTTGGTCCACATCACATGGAGCACGTCGGTGGTTGCCCAGGTGCCTAGGAAGGCGATCGGATAGAACAGCGCGCTGTCCACGGCCTGACCGAAGATCGTCGAGCCCCAGGTGCGCGTGAACAGGTACTTGCCGCCGGTCCAGACCTTCATCCGCGCCAGCACGAAGGAATTGACGAACTCGCCCGCCCAGAACGCGACCACCGAGGCGATCACGATGCGCCAGGTGCTGCCGAACACCGAATCATAAGTTGTCTGGCACACCGCGCCCGCAGATGTCTTGGCCACGACCTCGGCAAAGCGCGGATCGCCGCTGGAGGCGCAGCCCCAGCCGTCCGACGGCGGCATCGCGACCACGACGTAGCTCATGAACGCCATGAACAGCAGGGCAAAGAAGCCCACCCACACACAGCGCCGTGCGTGGGCGTAGCCGTAGACTTCGGTCAGCACGTCGCCCAGCACATAGGACACCGGAAAAAACAGGATGCCCGCGCCGAAGGTATAGCCCCACACCGTCGTCAGCTTGGCCGCCCCGATCAGATTGGACAGCAGCAGGATCGCGACGAATGCCGCCATCAGGTAGTCGAAGAAGCGGAAATGGCGGCGCGCGCCGGCGCTGCCTTCGATGCGGGCTAAGCGGTGCTGGTTCATGGACCATGTTGCTAACGCGGTTTGCACGGCAGGCAAAGCGGCCTTATGAGGCACGGCCAGAGCAACACGTCGTGCGCGCCCTTAGCTCAGCTGGATAGAGCACCAGCCTTCTAAGCCGGTGGCCGCAGGTTCGAATCCTGCAGGGCGCGCCAACCTCCCCCTTCCCCGACGGTCCCGCCCTTTTTTGCATGAACTCGGTCTATTTGGTTACCCGGGTTCCAAACGCGCGTTAACACCTGCCACGTAGATTCTCCTGATCAATGGGGGAATGCCATGAAGATGCAGCACTGCTGTAGTCACCTGAATTGTCCTAACAACAGCGCCAGTCATGCGGCGGGCCCTGCCCGATCGCAATTGCCAGAGATGCCGTGTCCAACCCGAGAATAAGCAGACTGTCTCTGCCTCGATACTCGGCTGAGTACGGGTATATCGGGATAATAAACAAGCCTCGCGCTGTCCAAGCCGATCGCCAGCTACAGTCAACACTTTGCACAAGAGTCCCATGGAGCGAGCCGTGAAGCAAGAAAGCCTGCCCCAACACCCGCGAGAGCCGCGCGAACGCCGCCTTTTGCGCGGCTACATGCAGACCGAGCGCCTCGCCTCGTTCGAAATCGTCATCCGCAACATTTCCGCGCGCGGACTGTGCGGCACCTGCAAGGGCCTGCCGCCTATCCGCGGCGAATTCGCCGAGATTCTGCTGCCCGACAACCGCACCGTCACCGCCACCGTGCGCTGGGTCAACGATCAGGTGTTCGGCGTTGAATTCGACGAATCGATCAATCTCGAGATCATGATGGACACGCTGCAGCGGCTACGTGATCTTGCTGAGCGCAACGCGAACTGGGAGGTCAAGTCCAAGCACCGTGTCAGCGATCGCCGGCCTGACCTTGCCGCACTTCGTCGCATCTGAAACTAACCAGCTGTTCCTGCCGTAAATGCCCGGCCTTCGGGCGATCCCAAGTTAAAACCAAAATGGCAGCTTTGGTTTCGGTGGTACGATTTTAACCAAACTCGCTGCCGCAATGGCACCGTTATCGATGGCGGCACGGGCAAATCCCAATTAGGCAAGCTTCACTAACGGATTTCTGCACGGGTCGGGAAAAATGAACGAGAGAACAGTTGTTTACGTCGTTGAGGACAGTGTTCATCTGCGCGCCGAGATCTCGCACAATCTGAGCTCGCTGGGCATTCGCAGTGTGGTGTTCAACGATGTCGAGGAACTTCCTGCCAAGATCGACCGCGCCGTCGTATTCATGCTTCGACACGAGTCTGCCTGCCGCGCGCAGATCGACAAGTATCGCGCCGAGCGCGCCCCGGTTTCGGCCAAGGTCGAGTTTTCGTGCAACGCCGGCTTTGAAAAGGCGGTTGCCGCGATCCGCGAAGGCGCATCCGATTTCGTGGTCTGGCCGTCGGAGCCGGGCCTGCTCGACCGCGCCATCCACCGCGCCGAAGACGATCTGCGCCGCAACCAGCCGGCCAAGGTCATGGGTGGCCGCGCCAAGGAAAGGGTCGCCATGCTCACCTCGCGTGAGCGCCAGGTGCTGAATGACGTGATCAACGGCTGCACCACCGAACGCATCGCCGCCAAGCTGGCGATCAGCCCGCGCACGGTCGACATCCATCGCCGAAACGTGCTGTCCAAGCTCAATGTCCGCAACACCGCCCAGGCGATCGTGATCGCGCTGAGCTCGGGCGAGTTCCAGCCGGCCAACGACGAATTCGCGATGAGCCCCGCCTACGCCTGACAGCCGGAACCGTTAACTCCCTTCGGGTCGCACAGATTTCATCTACCGAGGGATTGCGCGCAACGTCCCCAAGTCTTGCGCGCCAACAACAGAAGAGGCGCCCGGGCATCAGATGCCCGGGCGGGAGACCTCCGTCATCGACCTGCCAGCGGGCTTCACCCTTTGCCAGAGGATGCCCGCCATGATCACATCCGTTGCGAGCGGAGATCGGTCAGGTTTCGACCTATGCGCCGGGACGGGCGAGTTCCCTGCCCGTTCCGGCGATATACTCCAAGTTCCGTTAACACTTATCAGAGGTTTGCGCCGCAATCCTGACACGCGTACTGTGATGGAAGGGGGCGTCCTGCCGGGGGGCAAGGCAGCTCGAACCGGAAGCTCCGGTCCACAAGAACAAGTGCCGGTCGTCGCTGCGGCAAAAGGGGCATGGGGACAATGGCGGACTTGCGCAGCAAAGCGCGGATGTGGGCACCAGTAGCAGCAGCAGTCGCCGCCGTGCTGGTGGTCGCCGAACTGCATGCGGTCGTCGCATTCCCCGCCCTTGCCGTGACCACCTTGATTTTCGTCGCGATTGTCTGGGCTGTCGTCCATCTCCTCGTTGTCCGCTCGGAACTGCTCGGTCAACTCGACGTCGCGCGGATTGCCGCCAATGCCATCGATCAGATCATCTGGATCGAGCGTTACCCTTCGGGCGAAACCGCCTTTGTCACCGGCACCTACGAGCAGGTCTGGGGCCACGAGGCGCTCACGCTGTTCCAGGCGGCCGAGTCGCGGCTCGATGCCGTTCATGCCGAAGACCGCCAGCGCGTGCGCCGCGAAATCCGTGCCGGGCAGGCCGGGCTCGAAACATTCCGCACCGAATTTCGCATGAAGACCGCCTCGGGCGACGAGCGCATCATGCATGTCAAGTTTCATCCCCATGAGGTGAAGGGCAAGCGCGCCGGGTACTGGATCGGGTTTGCCACCGACGTTACCGAGGAACGCCGCACCCATGCCGGCATGATCCGCAATCGCCGGGCCCTGCGCGCGCTGGCGCTTGTCAACGCCGCCATTTCGCGGGCGCAGTCACGCTCGGAGCTCCACAAGCTGGTCTGCCAGAGCCTGATCGAAGGCGATGGCTATGCCGCCGCCTGGATCGGCCTGCGCGAGATGGGCCCGGTGGCCAAGATCAGGGTCACCGCCCACGCCGCCTCGCATACGGACTATATCACCGCGCTCGATATCCGCCCCGACGATCCGGTGCTCGGCCAAGGTCCCACCGCAAGGGCGATGCGCGACGGCAAGGTCTCCGTCTGCCAGTCGGTCGCCGAAGACCCCGAACTGGCGCCGTGGCGGGAGGCAGCACTCCGGCAGGGCTTCCAGGCGATTGCCGCCTTCCCGCTGCTCAATGAAGGCCGTGCGTTCGGCACGCTTACGCTCTATTCGGACGAGCCGGGCGCCTTTGCCGAGGACGAGCTGCGCATTCTCGAGGAAATGAGTGTCAGCCTCGCACAGGGCCTCGTCATGATCGAAGCCAAGGCCGGGCTCGTCAACAGCGGCAAGATGGAGCTCATCGGCCAGATCTCGGGCGAGCTTTCGCACGACTTCAACAACATCCTCGGCATCATCGCGACCCACGCCGAAATCGGCGGACGCGAGGCCGAGAGCGAGGCCGCGCGCGACCGCTTTTCGCTCATCGCCCAGGCCGCGCTGCGCGGTGTCGATATCACCCGTTCGCTGCTCGGTATTGCCCGCCACCCGCGCGGCATCCCTGAAGTCGCCGACGCCAACAGCCTGACCTTGCGCCTCGTCGCGCTCATCCGCGCCGCCGTCGGCCCCGGGATCGACGTGCAGGTCCAGCTGTGGGACAACCCGCTGCTGGTCGAGATCGATCCCGCGGGCTTCAACAACGCGCTGGTCAACCTCGCCATCAATGCGCGCGATGCGATGGGCGAACATGGCGTGCTGACCTTGCGCACGTTCCTCAGCGATACGCCCGAAGGCTGCCCCAGCCACGAAGGCCTGCCCGCCAGCTTGCGCAGCACGCCGCTCGTCGTCGTCGAAGTGGCCGATACCGGTTCGGGCATGACCGAAGACGTGCGCGAACACGCCTTCGAGCCGTTTTTCTCGACCAAGGGTCCCAACAAGGGCACGGGGCTTGGCCTCTCGGCAGTGCTGCGTTTCGCCGTCCACCACGGCGGCACAGCGCGCGTGCTCAGCAGCAGCCCTGAGGGCACCACCGTCCAGATCGTGCTCCCTGCGAGCACCGGCGCGCTCGATAGCGCCACCCGCCGTCTGGTCGCGCTCCCGCCCCCGAAGCCCGTCAGCCTGCGCGTGCTGATCGTCGACAACGAGCCCGATCTGCTCAGCGGCATTCTCGAGACGCTCAGCCTCGCAGGTCACAAACCGACCGGCTTCACCACCTCGCGCGCTGCGCTGGACGCCCTGGCCCAGCAGAAGTTCGATGTGCTGATCTGCGACCTGCTGCTCGACAATGGCGAGGACGGCACCGTGCTTGCCCGTCAGGCCGCACTGGCCAACCCGGACATGCGCGTGATCGTGATGTCCGGCAATGCCGCGCGCCATGCCGAATCCGATCTCGTCTGGCCGCTGCTGGAAAAGCCCTTCTCGGTCGATACGCTGATCGGCCAGCTCCAGACACGGCAGTCCGAGACGAGAGCTGCCTAGAGCGCGGTGCCTTCAAGCCTTGCATGGGTCGAGGCGAGCGTCTGTGACAGCAGACCGAGATCAAGCGGCTTGCGCAGCATGGGCCAGTGCGGCTGCAGCAGACTTTCATCGGGCAGGTAACCGCTCATCAGGATGATCCCGATGCGCGGATGCCGCGCCTCCACCTCGTGAGCGAGTTCCACGCCGCTGCGTTCGGGCATCACCACATCGGTCAGCAATATGTCGAAGTCGGCCTCCGCCAGCGCCTCGACCGCCTGCGCCGCATTCAGCGCCGGTGTCACCGCATAGCCTTCCATGCGCAGAATCCCGACCACCGCGTCGAGCGCATGGACTTCATCCTCGACGACCAGTACCCGGGCGCTCCGAGACATTCGGGGCAATGCGGTCCCCGGTCCAGCCGCCGGGGCAAGCTCCAGCTCGTCTGCATCGCCGCTGATCGGCAAATGGATGCAGATGTCGGTTCCCGCAGGGAGCGCCGTGATCCGTGCGTCCCCCCCCGCCGAGCGCGCCCAGGTCCGCACCGAACGAAGCGGAAAGTCCGTGCCCTCCGGCGGGGTCAGCGTCTGCGGATCGAGCATGAGCCGAACGGTTTCATCATCGATCGCCGGACCGTCGTGGATCACCTTGATCACCGCCCAATCCTGCGCGGCCGCTGCGGCATGGCGCTCGGGCGGCTCGCTGGTCCGATAGCTGGAAATCGTGATCGAGCCGCCATCCGGCATCGCCCCGCGCGCGTGGACGATCACGTTGGTCAGCATCGTCACCAGCTCGGTCCGCCCGACCCGTACCGCCGCCTGCGCCGCGCCGCCGATGAAATCGAGCGTAAAGTCGCTCGGCAGCGCGGCAGACAGGAACGCGAGGTTCGAGCGGATGGTCTGATCGACCGAGATCGGCGTCGCTTCCACGTCGCGGTGCCCGGTCAGCCGCTCGAGCGAGAGCACGAGGTCGCTCACATGCCGCGTCGCCGCCTCGATCGCCGCGCGGCTCGTCTCGGCGTTCCCGCCAGACTGCGCCAGATTGGCCACGTTGAGCCGGATGATCGAGAGATAGTTGGTCAGATCATGGACGATGTAGCGCCCCAGCCGCTGCGTGCGATCCAGCAGCTCAAGCGCTTCCGATTGCGCATTGGCAAGATCGATCGCCGCCTGCCGCGCCTCGGCCAGCAGCGCGCGCTGCATGCCGATTAGCGTCAGCGCGGGAACGGAGGCATCGATCTGCGAAAAGTCCGAGATGTGGAGCCCCTGGCCCTCGATGATGAAGTCCTCGGGCACAATGTTGAGCGCCAGCAGGAAGCCGCCATCCTCGGTCGAGAAGACAATCCCTGCGAGGCGGATGTTCTTGCGTTTGCAGAACAGTTCCAGCCGCTCCGGCGTATCCGCCATGGCCGGGATTGCCACGATCAGCGGCGGCGCGATCTCGTCGTCGCGATCATGGCGCAGCGAGAACAGCTCGGCGATCTGTGCGCCGGGCACCACGGCCGTATCGCGGCCATGATAGAACGGCCCGAGCCCCAGCACCACGAGCGCCGCATCGACCTTGATATAGGCGCGAAACAGCGCCCCAAGCTGCGATTCGCGAATGGTGACGGCAGGCTTCATGTCCGCTCAGGTCCTGTCGAGCAGGATGGCAAAATCGATCACTGTCCCCGGCCCGTTCTCGAAGCGCGCGGCCACTTCGACCGTACCCGTCTCGCCCATTCGGTCCATCACGCCTTCGAGCAGCCCGATCACGAACATCTCGAGCCCGCTACGATCCGAGCGGTAGCGCACCAGCAGCCGCTGGCGCGTCTCGCTGAGCAGCTCGAACGAAGGCACCCGCGCATCGGGCATCGCCAGCACGACCGAACGGTGCATCCGGTCGAGGTTGTTGATGAAGGTGACGAGGTCCTGCCCGGTGAAGTCCATGATCGGACCGAACGAGCTGAGTTCCGCGAAACGCACCCAGTAGCGCCCGAACACGCGCAGCGCATCCTCCACCGCCATGCCAAGTCGCGCCGCCGAGGCGGAAATCAGCGCGATCGTCTTGGAATCATCGTAGACGCACAGGCTGATAAGATCGGCGGGCCCCGTGTTGGTCTCGCGCTCGATCTTGGCCCAGGCCGAGGGACCCAGTCGATCCAGCATCATCTGCCGCAGCGCGCGGTGTGCCATTCCGTACATGAGGGGCGCTCCGTCTCAGGCCTGCAGCTTCGCAGCAATCGCATCCTGTGCCGCCGCCGCCAACTGGTCGGCCAGCGCCGAAACCCGCGTGACCTGCTCGTCGATCCGGTCGAGCTTCGCGCTCAGGTAGTCGGCCTGCTCGCGCGAGAGGCCAGGGCACAGCGCCGATCGCAAGTTGCCGGTGGCAAGCCCGATCACATTGAGCGGCTGGCGCAGCTCATGCAGACAGTCCGAAACCTTGGAAACGTTCTCAATTGCCATGTCTATTTGAGCCCCCGCCAAGCTACCGTTCTCCCGCATAAATCGCACTGATTACCGAATACTAAGCATGGACGGTAGCTTGGCGGTAGTTCTAGGCATTTACCGTGATCCAATCGACACGCATCGGTGCCACATTGGCACCAATCCGGCGTTGATTGATGCGATTGCATTCGACATGCGCTGAATTGACGGGAACAAAATTCAAACCGGATGTAATTCTCCGTTACAAACGATATACAACGCAGGATCATGAACGCGAAAGCAATTGCAGAGCGGGACAACGCACAGTGCCGGATCCTGGTTGTCGATGACGACCGGGCGACGGCCGAGGAGGTCGTCGAAGCGGCGCAGCTGCTCGGATACCAGTGCGGCTACGCGCTTGATGCAGCCTCCGCGCTGCGCTCGATCGCCGAGGACGAGACCATCGGCATCGTCGTGACGGACGTCCAGATGCCGGGCATGACCGGCCTGTCGCTGCTCGATGAGCTGTCTTCCCGTTTTGCTTCGCAGCGTCCGCTGGTCACGCTGGTCATCACCGGCTTCGGCAGCATCGATGTCGCGGTCGCAGCCATGCGCAACGAAGCAGCTGATTTTCTCACCAAGCCCGTCTCGCGCGATGATCTTGCCGCCGCGCTGCGCCGCGCCATGCGCAAGTGGCTCCGGCTGTGCGGCGAACGCTCGCTGGCCGCGCTCAGCGCCAGCCTGCGCGCGCCGCCTGGCGATTTGGGCCAGCCGGCCCCTCCGTCCACGCCGCTCGCCCCGATCGATGATGCAGAACTCCTCAAGATCACCCGCAAGCTGGTGCGCATGCGCGAACAGCGCGGCCAGTTCCTCAACCCGGCGCTGTTCTCCGATCCGATGTGGGACATTCTCCTCGATCTGACCTCGGCGCGACTCGAGCAGAAGACCGTCCCCGTCTCCAGCGTGTGCCAGGCCGCCGGCGTGCCGATGAGCACCGCGCTGCGCCAGATCCGCAGCCTCGTCGACATGGGCCTCATCCGCCGCTGGTCCGACCCCCTCGACCGCCGCCGCGATCTCCTCGCCATCAACGACGAGGCGATGGACGCGATGCGCCAGTACCTGACCTATCTGAGGGATCGCGTCGGCGTCTGATCCTCTCTGCGTGGTCAGTTCCCGCCCGAACCGTCCGCCACGGGCGGCTGTTTGCGCTTCCGCTTCTGAAACTTGCGCGGATTGGCCGGCGGAGTGCCGGGTTGGCCAAACTGAAAGTCGCCGGGCGGGGTGAGCTTCGTCGTCGTGCTGAACTGCTGCTTCTCAAGCTTGCCCGTCCGCTCCTCAAGCGCGCCGACCCGACCGCGCAGCGTCGCAAGCTCGGGTGCAAACTCCCGCTCCAGCATTGCCAGATCCGCCTGATCCTGATTGTCGACCGCCTGCCCCGAAGCGGTCAATTGCCGCACCCGGTCAGCGCAGGCATTGAGCCCGGCGGCAAACTCGTAACGACTCAGCGGACGGTTGCCCCTATAGGTGGCATCGGGGTAGCCCGTAATGCAGCCATTGTGTTCCACCAGCCGCTGCAGGGCGAGAAACGCCGGATCGGTCGGGCTGACATCACCCTGCTGGCCCAACGAGGTAACCTGCGCCGAAAGCGGCACTGAGACGACGAGCAGGAACCCAGGCAGCAACCGCTTCAGCATCTCGCTTCCCCGACAATTCGACCGGCGAAAGGTACGGGAAGGCTGCGGCAAGAACAATCGATGAAGTGTGGTGCGCCCGGCGGGATTCGAACCCACGGCCCCCAGATTAGGAATCTGGTGCTCTATCCTGCTGAGCTACGGGCGCCCCTGCCCTGCCCTTTACGCACGGCAGGCGCCGCTGGCAATCAGTTGACCTCACCCGGCGGCACGACCGGCACGATCACCGGCGCAACGGGGACGCCTTCCTCGATCAGGCCTTGCACTTCGGCGGGGCTGGCGCGGCCATGGATCATCGCGTGATCCTTCTCGCCATAGTGCATCGCCCGCGCGTCCTCGGCAAAATTCTCGCCCACCCAGGTCGAGGACTTGAGCATTTCCGTCTGCACGGCCGCGACGGCCTTGAGCATCGCGACCGCCTCGGGTGGCAGCGGTCCGGAGGCGACAGACTGCGCCGTTTCGGCTCGCGGTTTGGCGGAAACTGCCGGCAGCTGGTTGCCCTTGCGCGTCAGGCGCGGCGCGGAGAGCGCCTTCTCCACCTCGGGCGCGCCGCACGTCGGGCACGTCACCAGCCCACCTCCCTGCTGGCTGGCAAAATCCTCGGAACTGGCAAACCACCCCTCGAAACGGTGTCCGCCCGCGCGGCATTCAAGATCGAACACAATCATCGTGATCAGGATTTAGGGATCGGTCGCCGGTTGGCAAGACTGGGCACTTGCGCGCGCACCTCGGCAATTCGGGCGAGGTCCACGTCGGCAAAGCCCAAGCCGCCCGTTACCCCCATGTCGAGCACCACATCGCCCCATGGATCGACGACAAGGCTATGCCCGTATGTCTCGCGCCCGTCCTCGTGGCGGCCCACCTGCGCGGCGGAAATGACGAAGGCACTGGCCTCCACGGCCCGCGCCCGCTGCATCAGATGCCAATGCGCGCGGCCCGTCGGCACCGTAAACGCTGCCGGAATGGCGATGACGTCACACTTGCGCTGGCCCAATGCCTCGAACAGCGCCGGGAACCTGATGTCGTAGCAGATGGCAAGGCCCAGCCGCCCCAGCGGCGTGTCCTCCACCGAAACGACCGCCTCGCCCGGCTGATAGGCGGCGGATTCGCGCCAGGTCTCGCCCGTTGCGAGATCGACATCGAACATGTGGATCTTGTCATAGCGCGCCGCGATCTCGCCCGTCGGCGTGATCACGAAGGCCCGGTTGGCCCACCGTGTTCCTTCGGCCTTCACCGCAAGGCTGCCGATATGGACCCATATCCCCGCCTTCGCCGCCGCGTTGCGGACTTCGGCCAGCACCGGGCTTTCGTCTTCCGCCACCACATGGCGGCTGCCACGCGCCCGGTCACGGTCAAGCAGGCCTGACATCTCGGGCGTGAACAGCATCGCGGCGCCCTCACTCGCCGCCTGCTCCGCCGCGCGCGCCATGGTCGATGCATTGGCAGCGGGGTCAATCCCCGTCGTCATCTGCAGCAGCGCGACGCGCCGCATGTCGGCGCTCATGCCGCCAGCATGGGATCAAGCTCACCCGCCGCTTCCAGCGCCGCCAGATCGTCCGAGCCGCCAACGTGCCGACCGTTGATGAAAATCTGCGGCACGGTCATCGCATCCGGCGCGCGCTCGAGCATCTCCTTGCGCTTTTCGCCGCCAAACGTGATGTCGTATTCGGTGACGTTCACGCCCTTGCGGCCGAGCAGCGCCAGCGCGCGGCTGCAATAGGGGCAGCCCCACTTGGTGTAGATCTCGACAGTGGCAGTGGGGTTGGCAGCTTCGCTCATGGGGACCTCTTGAAAACGCAAAATCGCTAACACACATGGTTGTTCGTGTCATGCGCCGCAAGGCGGGCATGGCCACAAGAGAACCGCCGGGCGCCATTTCGGGTCCGGCCCGAATGCCAATTGCTCATGCACGAGGATTGCAACCATGGAACGTTTCGACTTCACCCCCTATCGCCGCTCCACCGTGGGCTTTGACCGCCTGTTCGACCTGCTCGAACGCCAGGCCCGTGCCAATGCCGGCGACAATTACCCTCCGTTCAACATCGAACGCCGCGGCGATGACGAATATCGCATCACGCTCGCCGTCGCCGGGTTCAAGCCGCACGACCTCGACATCACCGCGCAGCAGAACCTGCTGGTGATCAAGGGCCAGCGTACCGAGGCGCAGGACGGCCACTTCCTCCACGTGGGCATCGCCAACCGCGCCTTTGAGCGCCGGTTCGAGCTTGCCGATTTCGTCCGCGTCGAAAGCGCTGACCTTGCTGACGGCCTGCTCGTGATCGATCTCGTGCGCGAAGTGCCCGAGGCGATGAAGCCCAAGAAGGTGCTGATCGGCGGCAGCAACGCCAAGCCGCTCACCGTCGTCGAAGGCGACAGCAGCGCGGCGGCGTAACCCGAACAGAGGGGCGGTCCCGCGGGGCCGCCCCTTATTTCGCCGCTATCACCCAGCGCCAGGGCGCGAGGCTGCGCGCCTTCCCCGCCACGGCATAGCGCTGCGCCTCACCCGAGACGTTGACCTCAACCCGTACCCGGTCCGCGCCCTTGATCCGGCGAAACGCGAAGACCTTGGGGTTGCCCGTCTCGATCAGTTCGAGATTGCCCGGCACATGCTCGCTCGTCAGCGCCGGATGCGCGTGCTTGAGCGCCAGCAGCGAGGCATAGAACGGCGCGCGGGCATGCTTGCCCCACACGATCGGATCCTTGTCGAAGAACTTGAGGCGCTTGTTCAGCCCATCTTCCTGTCCTGAATAGACCAGCGGCATGCCCGGCAGCGTCGCCGCCAACACGGCCATAGCGTCGGCACCGTCGCCATAAAGCTCCTTGTCGGTGCCGTTCCACGAATTCTCGTCGTGGTTGCTGGTGAAAGTCATCCGCATCGCACCCGCCGGATAGACCCGCGCCGGCGCCGTATAGTGCTTTGCCAGATCGCGCGCATCCGCCTTGCCTTTCGCGACATCGATCAGCAGGTGATAGAGCTTCCAGTCATAGGTCATGTCGAAAGCGCGCGCCTGCATTTCGGGCGTATCGGCCTCGGCCAGCATGAACACCGGCTTCACCGCATCGAGTTCGGCCCGTGCCTGGTCCCAGAACGCTACCGGAAGGGTCCACGCCACATCGCAGCGGAACCCGTCGATATCGGCTTCCTTCAGCCAGAACGCCATCGCCGCGATCATCCCGTCGCGCACGGCCTGCTTGCTGTAGTCGAGCCCGATCACATCGGCCCAGGTTTCCTCGTGGTGGTCGCTGAGGTCGGTATAGTGATACCCCTCAAGCTCGCCCGCCGCATTGCGCTTGTACCAATCAGGATGCTCGCGGGTCCAGACATGGTCCCACCCCGTATGGTTCGCCACCCAGTCGAGGATCACCTTGAACCCTTGCCGGTGCGCCTGCGCCACCAGATGCTTGAAGTCGGCCATGTCGCCGTATTCCGGGTTCACCGCGAGGTAGTCGCTCACCGCGTAATAGCTGCCGAGCGAGCCCTTGCGTTCCTTCTTCGCAATCGGGTTGACCGGCATGATCCACAGCACATCCACCCCCATCTTGCGCAAGCGCGGCAGGTGTTGTTCGAAGGCGCGGAAGGTGCCTTCCGGCGTGTATTGCCGGATGTTGACTTCGTAGATCGTCGCCCGCTTCGACCATGCGGGATGTTTGACCGCGCTGACCCCGGCGGTGATCGGCAGGGGCTGCTCGGCATGAGCGAGACCGGGTAGCGCAAGCAGCGCGGCGAGCGTGAGGTGGCGGATCATGCCGCCATGGTACCGTGCACCGTCCCGACGGAAACTGTGTATTCGTATACGCTTACCAGGCCTCGGCTATATCGACGAGCGCGTCGCGGTCGAGCACGGTCACCCGCCCGCTCTTGAGCGCGACGATCCCGCCGTCCGCCCACGCCGAAAGCTGGCGATTGATCTGCTCGCGCGACATGCCGGCAAAGTTGCCCAGCTCGCCCTGGCTCAGCGCGATCTTGAGGCGCGTCTCATCCTCACCGCCCATCATCAGCCGCAGCAGGAAGCGCGCCAGCCGCGGCCCGGAGGTATAGGCGCGGTCCGCCTCGATCACCGTGTTGTTCTGCCTGAGCCGCCGCGCCATCGCCTGCAGCAGCCGCATCGCCAGCCCCTGATGCTTGCCGACGATCTCGGCAAAGGCCGCGCGCGTCAGCCCCAGCGCCTCGACCGGCTCGATCGCCTCGACTGTCGCCGTCCGCTCGCCGCCATCGAGAAACGCGATCTCCCCCAGCACCGCGCCGCGCTCGGCATAATCGAGCACGATCTCGCGGCCATTGGCGGCCACCATGCTGACCCGCGCGAGGCCGCTCAGCACGATCCACAGTGTATCACCCGGATCGCCCTGCAGGATAATCGATGTTCCCGCCTTGAAGCGGCGCACCGTCCCCCGCGCGGCGATATCGGCCAGTTCCTCGGGCGCGCATCCCGCCAGCAGGCTCTGCGCGCTGAGTGTTTCGGCAAGTGTGGCGGCGTCCATGCGAAGTCCCCCCTTCTGGCGCCGTTGCCGGATCAGACCAGCCGCGCCTGCTTGACCGCAGCGGTGATAAAGCTCTTGAACAGCGGATGCGGCTCGAACGGGCGGCTCTTGAGTTCGGGATGGAACTGCACCCCGATGAACCACGGATGGTCGGGCCGCTCGACGATTTCCGGCAACAGACCATCGGGCGACATACCCGAGAAGACAAGGCCCTTCTGCTCCAGCCGCTCGCGATAGGCCACGTTGACTTCGTAGCGGTGGCGATGGCGTTCGCTGATCTCGTTCGCGCCATAGATCTGCGCGACATGGCTGTTGCCCGAAAGCTGTGCCTGATAAGCGCCGAGCCGCATCGTGCCGCCCAGATCGCCGCCCGCCGCGCGCGTCTCGAGCCCCTCGGGCGTCATCCATTCGGTGATGATGCCGACCACAGGCTCTTCCGATGGCCCGAATTCGGTCGAGCTTGCGCCTTCGATCCCGGCAAGGTTCCGCGCGCCTTCGATGCAGGCCATCTGCATGCCGAGGCAGATGCCGAAGAACGGCACGCCCCGCTCGCGCGCAAAGCGCACGCTGGCGATCTTGCCTTCGGTCCCGCGCTCGCCGAAGCCGCCGGGCACGAGAATGCCGTGCATCGGCTCAAGGTAGGCCGCGATCTCGGCGTCGTCCTTCTCGAAGATCTCCGCGTCGATCCAGCGGATATTGACCTTCACCCGGTTCGCCATGCCGCCATGCACCAGCGCCTCGTTCAAGGACTTGTAGGCATCCTGCAGGCCGACATACTTGCCGACGACGCCGATGGTCACTTCGCCTTCGGGGTTCTGGTGGCGGTCGACGATGTCGGTCCAGCGCGACAGCACGGGCTCCGCGCTACCGAGCCCGAAATGCCGCAGCACTTCCGAATCGAGCCCCTCGCCATGGTACTGCAGCGGCACGGAATAGATGCTGCTCGCATCGAGCGCCGGGATCACCGCTTCCTTGCGCACGTTGCAGAACAGAGCGATCTTGGCGCGTTCGTTCTCGGGCAGCGGCTTTTCGCAGCGGCAGAGCAGGATATCGGGCTGGATGCCAAGTCCCGTCAGCTCGCGCACCGAATGCTGGGTCGGTTTGGTCTTCAGCTCGCCCGCCGCGGCGATATAGGGCACCAGCGTCACGTGGACGAAGCAGGTCGCCTCGCGGCCCAGTTCGTTGCGCAGCTGGCGGATCGCCTCGATGAACGGCAGGCTCTCGATATCGCCCACCGTGCCGCCGATCTCGCACAGCACGAAGTCGAGGTCGTCGGTCTCGTCCTTGGCGAAGGTCTTGATCGCGTCGGTCACGTGCGGGATCACCTGCACCGTCGCGCCTAGGTAATCGCCGCGGCGCTCCTTGGCGATGATGTCGCGGTAGATGCGGCCCGAAGTGATGTTGTCGGACTGGCGCGCCGAAACGCCGGTGAAGCGCTCGTAGTGCCCCAGATCGAGGTCCGTCTCAGCGCCGTCGTCGGTCACGAAGACTTCGCCGTGCTGGTAGGGGCTCATCGTGCCCGGATCGACGTTGAGATAGGGGTCGAACTTGCGGATTCGCACCCGGAAGCCGCGCGCCTGCAGCAGCGCCGCGAGGCTCGCTGCCATGAGGCCCTTGCCAAGCGAGGAAACCACGCCGCCGGTGATGAAAATGAACCGCGCCATGGGAGGTGGGCCTTACCGTCTTAGGCTCCGCATGCGCAAGCGGTCTGCGCCGGATTCCCGGTCGCAATCCACAGGCGGAGCGGAAGCTCTTGAAAACAAACACGTGCTCCCGTCCGCCACGCGAGCGGCCGGGAGCACTGGTGATATGGCGCCGGAAAGTCCGGCGTCTATGCCTTACTGCTTGGCGCCGCCCGCAAGCGGATCGGTCGCCGCGCCGCCCTTGGCTGGAGCGCCCGGCGCGCTTTTGGCCGGCCCAGCCGGAGCTGCTGCCGGAGCAGCCGGGGCAGGCTGTGCTTCAGCCGGACCAGCCGCCGGAACGCCCTGTGCGGGCGCCAGCGGGTCTGCCGGAATGGCCGGCGTGGTCCGCTGCAACGACGTATCGATCTCGCGGCCCGAGGTCGTCCCCACCGCCAGCGCGGCCAGCAGGATGCTGAGGCCGACGAACAGGGTCGCCAGCACCGTCGTGGCGCGGGTGAGGAAATCGGCCGCGCCGCGCGCCGACATGAAGCCGGCCGGGCTGCCGCCCACGCCGAGGCCGCCGCCTTCCGACTTCTGGATGAGGATCACGCCGACGAGCGCGGCAGCCACCAGCGCCTGCACGACGGTAAGGAAAATGAAGAGAGACATCGCGGGTCAACCTGAAAAGAATGGGCCGCATCTAGGGCGTAGGGCCTCTGCGCGCAAGGGCGCAGGAGGGCCCGGCACAACCCGAAACGGATCAGCCTTCCGGCTGCGAGGCCGCCGCCACGATCGGCAGGAAGGCGTCGGCGGTCAGGCTTGCGCCGCCCACCAGCGCGCCGCGCACGCCATCCGCTGCCAGCAGGCCTGCGGCATTTTCGCCGTTAACCGAGCCGCCATAGAGAATGCGCACCTTGTCCGCATCCTCGCCGAAGATCGCGGCAAGGCGCGCGCCGACGGCGGCATGCATGGCGACAACGTCTTCCACGGCAGCGACCCGACCCGTGCCGATCGCCCAGACCGGTTCATAGGCCAGCGCGAGCCGGCCAGCGGCAACGGCAGCACATTCGCCAGCAGGCACCGAACCGTCGACCTGCGCGGAAACAACCGCCTCGGCCTTGCCCGCATCGCGTTCGTCCAGCGTCTCGCCCACGCAGATGATCACGCTCAGGCCCGCCGCCAGCGCGGCTTCGGCCTTGCCGCGCACGAGCGCATCGGTCTCGCCATGGTCGCGGCGGCGCTCGCTGTGGCCCAGAATCACGAAGTCCGCGCCGATATCCGCGAGCATGGCCGCCGATACATCGCCCGTATGCGCGCCCTTGGCCGCAGTGTGGCAATCCTGTCCGCCGACGCCGATCGCCGAGACCGCCTCGCGCACCGGCCCCAAAAACGGAAACGGCGGCGCAAGCGCGATTTCAACATCGGGATAGCGCTGCGCCGCACGGTCGATGGCGCGCGCTTCAGCGAGCATGGCCCGGCTGCCGTTCATCTTCCAGTTGCCGACGATGTAGGGACGCTGGCTCATAGGACCTTGCACGCTAACACTAGGTGATTCCTCCTCATTTCCCGGGCAGCTATCAAACCGCAGCCCGGTTTGCAAAGCGCGCGTTACGCAAAGTTGGTGGTTAACTTCTGGGAGGAAGCCAACCCGCACGAAGAGCAGGGCATTGCGGGAATTGGCATTGCCCCCTAATGCGCCCCAAGGAGTTGCTCCGAACCTATCACTGCTAATGACAGGCCCCGATGCTCGGCTTTATCCGTTCCATGACCAAGTCCCGTATCGGCGTCGCCTTCGCGCTGGTATTCCTGGGGCTCATCGCGCTCTCGTTTGCGGGCGCTGACCTTTCCAACGCGAAGTTCGGCGGCGCGGGCAATGCAGACCGCGCGGCCACCGTCGGTTCGGCTCATATCGGCACGGTCGATGTGCAGCGGTCGATGACCAACGCGCTGGAAAACGCCCGCGCAGACAGCCCCGCCGTGACGATGAAGGACTTCGTCGCGCAAGGCGCGCTCGAGCAGGTCGTCGACAGCCTGATCGACCGCGCCGCGCTGATGGAATGGGCGCGCCAGAGCAGCGTCGGCATGGGTGTCAGCAACCGTCTGGTTGACAGCGAAATCGCCAAGATGCCGGCCTTCCAAGGCGCTGACGGCAAGTTCAGCCAGGCCGCCTACAAGGCGCTGCTCGGCCAGAAGGGCATTTCCGATGCGGTTCTGCGCGACGATCTCGCCAAGGGGCTGATGGCGCGGCAGGTCCTGATTCCCGCCGGAATCGGCTCCTCGATGCCGCAGAGCGTGGCGATGCGCTACGCCGGTGTGCTCAAGGAAAGCCGCGAGGGCCAGATCCAGTTGATCCCCTCCTCCGCCTTTGCGCCCAAGACACCGCCGACGGACACCGATGTCGCTGCATACTACAAGGCGAATGGCGCGCGCTATCAGCGCCCCGAGCGCCGCACGATCCGCTATGCGATCTTCGACGAGACCTCGCTCAAGAACGTCCCCGCGCCGAGCGATGCCGAGATTGCCGCGCGCTACAAGCTCAACGCCGCGACTTACGCGCCGACCGAGACACGCACGTTCACGCAAGTGATCGTGCCGACCGAAGCCGCCGCCAAGGCGCTTTCGGCTGAAATCGCGGGCGGCAAGGCCATCGATGCGGCTGCTTCTGCCAAGGGGCTCACGGCGCGCAAGGTGCCGGCGATCACCCGCGCGAACCTCGCCAGCCAGGGCTCGACCGCCGTGGCCGACGCGGTGTTCAGCGCCGCGCAGGGCAAGCTTGCCCAGCCCGCCAAGGGCGCGCTCGGCTGGTACGTGATCCGGCTCGACGGCGTGACGCAGGTCCCCGGCAAGTCGCTCGATCAGGCGCGCGCCGAGATCGTCACCGCGATCACCGCCGAAAAGCGCAAGGCCGCGCTGTCCGATCTCTCGGCCAAGTTCGACGATGCGTTCGGCAGCGGCACCGGCCTTGCCGATGTGGCCAAGAGCGCCGGGCTCACGATCATCACCACGGATCCGCTCGAGGCCAACGGCACTGTCCCGGGCCGTCCCGACATCAAGCCCAACGCCGATGTCACCCCGCTGCTCCCTGCCGCCTTCGGGATGGAGCGCGAGGGCCAGCCGCAGGTCGCCGAACTCAAGCCCGGCGAGCGTTTCGTGATCTTCGACGTCGGCCAGATCACCCCCGCCGCCCCGCCGCCGCTTGCCGAAGTGAAGGACAAGGTCGCCGCCGACCTGCAGACCTCGCGCGGCTACGGCGCTGCCAAGGCGGCCACCGACAAGCTCCTCGCCGCGCTCGCGAAGAAGGTTCCGCTGGCAGAGGCGGTCAAGGCCCTCGGCGTCGCGGTCCCGGCGGCCCAGGCGGTCAACATGCCGCGCGAGCAGCTCAATGCGATTCAGCCCAAGATCCCCGCGCCGCTCTCGCTGATGTTCGAGATGGCGCAGGGCACCGCCAAGAAGCTCGATGCGCCGGACAAGGCCGGTTTCCTCGTGGTCGTGCTGACCAAGATCACCCCTGGCGTGCTCAAGGCGGACGACCCGTTCATCGGCCGCGCCAAGTTCGAACTGGGGCAGATCACCGGCCGCGAATATGTCGACGAACTCCGCATGGCGGTGCGCGACGCGGTCGGCGTGAAGCGCAACGACGCCGCCATCGCGGCGCTGCGCACGCAGCTCACCGGCGGCCAGTAAGCCGATGGTAGCGGCGGCGGACACGATGGAAGCCGGGATCGCTGGTCTCCTTCCCGACGGCGGCGTGGCCGCCCGGACGGCCCTCGCCGCTGGCCGCCCAGCGCTGGTCTGGCGCAAGCTGATTGCCGATACCGAGACGCCGGTCGGCGCCGCGCTGAAGCTGATGCAGCCCGGCCGGGGCGATTTCCTGCTCGAATCCGTCGAAGGCGGCGAAGTGCGCGGGCGCTACAGCCTCCTGGGCCTCGACCCCGATCTCGTCTTCCGCGCCGAGGGTGCGGCCGCCGAAATCAACCGCCACTGGCAGACCGACCGCGAGGCCTTCGCCCCGCATCCGGAGCCCGCGCTCGCCGCCCTACGCAACCTCGTCGGCGAATGCCGCATCGATGTGCCCGAAGGCCTGCCCAAGTCGCTCGCCTGCCTCGTCGGCTACTTCGGCTACGAGACCATCGGCCTCGTCGAAAAGCTTCCCCGCGCGCCCGCCAGCCCGCTGCAGCTGCCGGACATGCTGTTCGTGCGCCCCAGCGTGGTCCTCGTGTTCGACCGCCTCTCGGACGAACTGATCGCCGTCGCCCCGGTTTGGCCTGGCTCAGGCGCGCCGGAACGCCTCGTCGCGCAGGCCGCTGACCGCATCGACGCCGCGCTCGCCCGCCTCGCCGACCCGGTCCCCGCCGACCCGCGCCTCGACGCCGCCAAACCTGCCGAACGCACCGCGGTCATGTCCCCCGCCGACTACGAACGCATGGTGCTGCGCGCCAAGGACTACATCGAGGCGGGCGACATCTTCCAGGTCGTCCTCGCCCAGCGCTTTACGGTGCCCTTCCCGCTGCCGCCCGCCGCGCTTTACCGTTCGCTGCGCCGGATCAACCCCTCGCCGTTCCTCTATTTCCTCGATCTCCCCGGCTTCGCCCTCATCGGCTCGAGCCCCGAGATCCTCGTGCGCATCCGCGACGGCGAAGTGACCATCCGCCCCATCGCGGGCACGCGGCCCCGCGGCATGACCGAGGCCGAGGACCGCGCCAACGCGCAGAGCCTCCTCGCCGATCCCAAGGAACGCGCCGAGCATCTCATGCTGCTCGATCTCGGCCGCAACGATGTCGGCCGCGTCGCCGCCGCGGGCACCGTGAAGGTCACCGAGAGCTACACGATCGAGCGCTACAGCCACGTCATGCACATCGTCTCGAACGTGGTCGGCAAGCTCGACACGAGCCGCGCCGACAGCGTGGACGCGCTCTTCGCGGGCTTCCCCGCCGGTACCGTCAGCGGCGCCCCCAAGGTCCGCGCCTGCGAAGTGATCGCCGAACTCGAACCCGAAACCCGCGGTGCCTACGCCGGCGGCGTCGGCTATTTCGCCCCGGACGGCTCGGTCGACAGCTGCATCGTCCTGCGCACCGGCGTCCTCAAGGACGGCGTCCTCCACGTGCAGGCCGGCGCAGGCATCGTCGCCGACAGCAACCCCGAATACGAACAACGCGAATGCGAAGCCAAGTCCGGCGCGCTTTTCGCCGCCGCCCGCGAAGCACTGCGCGTCGCCTCCGAACCCCGCTTCGGCCAATAAGGCACCCCCTGTATGATCCTCGTTATCGACAACTACGACAGCTTCACCTGGAACCTCGTCCATTACCTCATGGAAATGGGCGCGAAAGTGGAGGTCGTGCGCAATGATGCGATGTCCGCGGGCCAAGCCATTTCCACCGGCGCGCAAGGGTTCCTGATCTCGCCCGGACCCTGCACGCCAAACGAAGCGGGCATCAGCCTCGATCTCGTCGGCGCGGCGGCGGATGCGGGCGTCCCGCTGCTCGGCGTGTGCCTTGGCCATCAGTCGATCGGCCAGTATTTCGGCGGCCAGGTCTTGCGCGGCGGGCTGATGCATGGCAAGACCTCGCCCGTCACCCACGATGGCAGCGGCCTGTTCGCGGGCCTCCCCTCGCCCTTCACCGCCACGCGCTACCACAGCCTCGTGGTAGAGAACGTGCCCGAAAGCCTCGTGATCAACGCAACGTCCGACGACGGCCACGCCATGGGCTTCCGCCACACTTCGCTCCCGATCCACGGCGTGCAGTTTCACCCCGAATCGATCGCGACCGAGCACGGCCACGCGCTTCTCGCCAATTTCCTCAAGATGTGCGGCATCACCGCGAAGATGCCCACGCACCTCGCGGCATGAAGGCGCTTCCCGAAGTCACCGCAGCTCCGCTCGAGGAAGCGGAAGCCGAAGCCGCGTTCGCCGCGATCCTCGATGGCACTGTGCCGGAAGAGAGCATCGCCCCCTTCCTCGTCGCGCTCGCCGAACGCGGCGAAACCGCCAGCGAGATCGCCGGCGCCGCGCGCGCCATGCGCGCCCGGATGATCCCTATCAGTGCCCCCGCCCATGCCATCGATGTCTGCGGCACCGGCGGCGACGGGCAACACAGCCTCAATGTCTCGACCGCCGTCAGCCTGGTCGTGGCGGCCTGCGGCGTCCCCGTCGCCAAGCACGGCAACCGCGCGGCCAGCAGCAAGGCGGGTGCAGCGGATACCCTCGAAGCCCTCGGCCTCAACCTCGACCGCGCCGCCGAAACCGCCGAACTCACCCTCGGCGATCTCGGCATCTGCTTCCTCTTCGCCCAGCGCCACCACCCCGCGCTGGCGCGCATCGCGCCGATCCGCAAGGCGCTGGGGCGGCGCACGATCTTCAATCTGCTCGGCCCTCTGTGCAACCCGGCTCGGGTTAAACGACAACTCGTGGGCGTGGCGAGTACCGAGATCGTTGAGCCATACGCCGATGCCCTCAAGGCACTAGGCAGCGAACGGTTCATGGTCGTCAACGGCAACATGAACAAATCGGCCCGCGCGCGTTGGGTCGGGATCGACGAGATCAGCATATCCGGCGGCACGGTGATTATCGAGTATCCGGCGAGCGGCGACCAGTCGCACAAGCCGGAAGGGTGGGAAAAGAACTACAGCTTCATCTGTCCGCAGCCCCCTGAGGTCGGACTGCCGTTCCACCGTGCTGCCGCGATCAGAGGTGGTGATGCGGCCTTCAATGCCGCCGCCCTGCGCGCCCTCCTCCAAGGCGAGCCCAGTGCTTATCGCGACGCCGTCCTCTTCAACGCCGCTGCCGCGCTGATGGTCGCGGGCGAAGCGGGCGATTGGCACGAAGGGGTAGAGGAAGCCGCCGAAGCCATCGACAAAGGGCTGGCCAACGCCCTCCTCAACTGCTGGATTGCCGCGATCAGGTAAGCAGGTTTCTCGCAGAGACGCAGAGGGAAAGAAGATCGCAAAGAGGTTTGGCTTGGCAGATCAACCACTGGATCTGACTGTCTCTTCCTGCGGCTTTGCCGCCTCGATCTTCTCTGCGCTCTTCCCTTCCTTCATTGCACCTCTGCGAGAAACCCCTCTTCCTTCTCCGTCAATGCCCCCCTACAGCGCGAAGACATGACCGACACGCTCACCACAATCTGCGACACCAAGCGCGAGGAAGTCGCCGCCCGCAAGGCCGCGTCCACGCTTGCCGATCTCGCCGCGCGCGCCAGTGAGCAGTCCGCGCCGCGCGGCTTCGAAGCCGCCTTGCGCGCCCGCGCGGCAACCGGGTTTGCCCTCATCGCCGAGATCAAGAAGGCCAGCCCCTCCAAGGGCCTGATCCGCGCCCACTTCGATCCCCCGGCCCACGCCCACGCCTACGAACAAGGCGGCGCCACTTGCCTCTCGATCCTCACCGACGCACCCTATTTCCAGGGCCACGAAGACTACCTCGTCGCCGCCCGCGCCGCCTGCACTCTGCCGGTGCTGCGCAAGGACTTCATGGTCGATCCCTGGCAGTGTGCGGAGGCGCGCGCCATCGGCGCCGACGCCATCCTCATCATCGTCGCGGCCTTGGATGACGGCCAGATGGCCGAGATCGAGGCCGCCGCGCGCGAGCACGGCATGGACGTCCTCGTCGAAGTCCACAACGAGGCCGAGATGGAGCGCGCCGCCAGCCTCCGCTCGCGCCTCATCGGCATCAACAACCGGGACCTCAAGCGCTTCGTTACCGATCTCGGCACCACCGCCCGCCTCGCCCCGCTAGCGCCCGAAGGCGCGTTCCTCGTGGCGGAAAGCGGCATCAATGGTCATGCCGACGTGCTCTCGCTTGCAGCGTCCGGCGCCAGGGCCTTCCTCGTCGGCGAAAGCCTGATGCGCCACGATGACGTCGCTGCCGCCACCCGCGCCCTGCTCGGTGCCTGAAGCACCGCTCAAGCTGTTCTTCGACGGCGGCTGCCGCCCCAATCCCGGCCCGATGGAAAGCGCCGTCGCCACGCGCGGGCAAGTCTGGCACCGCCGCGATATCGGTCACGGCACCAACGACGAGGCCGAATGGCAGGCCCTGCTTGGCGCGCTCGACGTGGCCAGCGAGCTCGGCGCACGAGACATCGTCCTGCTCGGCGATTCCGCACTGATCGTCGCGCAGGCGAGCGGCACCGCGAAACCCGGTCCCTTCGCCAGCTTCCACGCAAGCTATCTTGCCAAGGCCGCCGCCTTCACCCGCGTCCGCATCCGCCACATCAAGCGGGCGCAGAACCTCGCCGGGATCGCGCTTGCCAAAGGATGGCCGCGCTGAGGGCTATCAGCATTGCCATCTGTCCTACACCGCCGAGGTATGGCATCAACGCCGCATGAAACCGCGCTTTTCCTTCGTCTCCTCCCTGCCTGATCCCGCCAGAAAGCCAGGCCCGGAGTTTTCACTCAGGACTGTGTCAACCGTGTCAACTTGTGTCGCCTTTGCCCGATGAGCGAGCTCACCCACCTCGATTCGCAAGGCCGCGCGCGCATGGTCGATGTCGGCGGCAAACCGGAGACGCAGCGCGTCGCCGTGGCGCTCGGCCGCATCCGCATGAACGCCGCCACACTCGCCGCGCTGCGCGATGGCAAGACGCCCAAGGGCGATGTCCTTGCCGTCGCCCGCATTGCCGGGATCATGGCCGCGAAGCGCACCGGCGAGCTGATCCCGCTCTGCCACCCCCTCGCGCTCGATGCCGTCAGCGTCGAATTCGCGTTCGTTGAGGACGGTGTCGAGGCCCGCGCAACTGCCTCGCTCACCGGGCGCACCGGGGTCGAGATGGAAGCGCTCACCGCGGTCTCGGTCGCGCTGCTCACCATTTACGACATGGCCAAGGCGATCGACAAAGGCATGGTGCTGGAGGGCATCCGCCTGATCGAAAAGCGCGGCGGCAAATCGGGCGATTGGCGCGCACCTTGACCGAACAGACTCCTGCGCGCCCGAACCCGCCCCTCCCGCTTGAGGAAGCCCAGCGCCGCCTGATGGAGCTGGCGCCGGTCCTCCCCATCGAGCACCGTGCGACCGCCGATTGCCTCGGCTTCCACCTCGCCGAGCCGCTGACCGCACTGCGCACCCAGCCCGCCGCCGATGTCTCCGCGATGGACGGCTACGCCCTGCGCGCCGCCGACCTCCCCGGTCCGTGGCGCGTGATCGGCGAAAGCGCTGCCGGGCGCCCCTTCGCCGGGACGGTCGGCCCGGGCGAGGCCGCGCGCATCAGCACCGGCGCGCTTGTCCCCGCCGGCGCCGACATGGTCCTGATCCAGGAGGATGCAGCCCGCGAGGGCGAGGTGCTCACCCTCACCGGAACGCCGCCCGAGCCGCGCGCGCGCCACATCCGCCCCGCCGGCATGGACTTCCGCAGTGGCGATGTCCTCATGGCACCCGGGACGAAGATCGGCGCCGCGCAGATCGCCCTCGCCATCACGGCTGGCCACGCCCACCTCCCGGTCCGCCGCCCGCTCGAACTCGCGGTGATCGATGGCGGGGATGAACTGGCGGCGCCCGGCGCAGACCTTGCCCCGCACCAGCTTCCCGCCAGCAACAGCGCGATGCTGGCGGCACTCGCCACCCAGCCCGCCGTCCGCATCACCCGCATCGGCCCGGTCCCGGACAGGCTCGAAGCGCTGAAAGCCGCGTTCGAGGCCGCCGACGACGCGGACGTTATCGTCACCAGCGGCGGTGCATCGGTCGGGGACCACGATCTCGTCCGCCCGGCGCTTGCCGAACTCGGCGCGGACCTTGCGTTCTGGCGCGTCGCGATCAAGCCGGGCAAGCCGCTCCTTGTCGCGCGGCGGGGTGCGCAGGTGATCCTCGGCCTGCCCGGCAATCCCGCCGCTGCTTTCGTCACCGGATTCCTGTTCCTCCTGCCCCTGATCCGCGCCGCGCTCGGTGCCGGAAACCCGATGCCGCGCCCCATTCCGGCCCGGCTGCGCGAAGCGATGCCGGCAGGAGGCAGCCGCATGGAATTCCTGCGCGCGGTCTGGGATGGCGGCGAAGTCTCGCTCGACGGCTTGCAGGACAGCGGCGCGCTGTCCTCGCTTTCCCGCGCCAACGCCCTTGTAGTCCGCCCAGCGAACGAAGCCGAAACGCCCGCTGGTACGTTTGTTCCAGTATACCTGCTGTAAATGCACGGAATTGCTTGACGCGTGAATATTCGTTGCTTATTCGTTCCGCATTCGTTCACCATAGGAGTGCGCACGGATGCTCACGCGCAAGCAGCATGAACTGCTGACCTTCATTCAGACCCGCCTTGAGGATTCCGGCATTTCCCCCTCGTTCGAGGAAATGAAGGAAGCTCTCGACCTCAAGTCGAAGTCGGGGGTGCACCGGCTGATCTCGGCGCTGGAAGAGCGCGGCTTCATCCGCCGTTTGCCCAATCGCGCCCGCGCTCTGGAATTGATCCGTGACAGCGATGCCGGCGGCGCCAAGCCTGCCAGCCGCGCTGCTGCCAATGCGCCGAGTGCGCTTGCCCCGCTGCGCAATCCTGCTCCGGCACGCGAGCCTGCGAACGATGTGATCGAGATCCCGCTCCACGGCCGCATCGCCGCGGGTGTGCCGATCGAAGCACTTGAGGGCACCTCCACCCTACCAGTCCCCGCCGCGCTGCTCGGTTCGGGTGAGCACTACGCGCTCGAAGTCTCGGGCGACTCGATGGTCGAGGCCGGCATTCTCGATGGCGATTATGCCCTCGTGCGCCGCACCGACACGGCGCGGGATGGCGAGATCGTGGTGGCGCTGGTGCGCGGCGAGGAAGCGACGCTCAAGTATCTGCGGCGCGAGCGCGGCATGGTGCGGCTCGATCCGGCCAATGCGGCCTATGATCCGCAGTATTACCAGCCGCATGAAGTGCAGGTTCAGGGCAAGCTCGCAGGCCTGCTGCGCCGCTATCACTGACTGGGTGCGGGGTTCGGCGCTCCGGTAGCAGCTGGAGCCGGACCCTGCCGCCTCGCCCTTGGCTGCCACGGTGGTGGACGGCGGAACCAGCCATGTTCGCCTTGGGTTTCCGCCACGGTGCGGACCCGGCCCGAGACGAGATCGATTGCCAGTCCGCCCGTCTGGCCGAGCATGGCCCGGTCCGCCTTGAGCAACCGGGGCTTGCAAGCGGAGGGCAGCCGCCGATCTGCCACGACGATATCGGCCCGCGCGCAGGCGGCCGCGAGAACCGGGATCGCCACGAGGTCCTTCCCCCGCGCCATCAGGAGATCGAACCTTCGCCCGCCCCGCACCAGCGACATCGCGCAGAAATCGGGATTGCAATGGGCGCCCTTCCAGTCCTCCAGCGCCACGGCATCGCCTGTCATCCCCGCATTTTCCAGCAACGCGGCGCGCGTATAGCTCTCTTCCCGTACCGCCCGCAGCACCAGCAGATCCGGCCCCTCGCCAGTGATCCCGACGTGGTGGCCATCACCTGAAACGAGGACGTCGGGCGTGCGCGTCAGCAGCAGAGCGGCCATGCCCAATCCGATCGGCACTAGGCCCCACAGCCGCACGCGCCCGCTCCACATGGCCAACCACAACAGCCCGGCCATGAATAGTGCGAAGGTACCGCCCGTCATCCCGGGCATCATCGTCACCGCGCCCGGCTGACCCGCCACCAGATGGGCGAGCCAAAGCAGCAGTTCGAGCGACTTGCCCACCGCCCACCACGCCGGCGCGCCGAGGCCGAACAGATCGAGCGCCAGCGCAAGTGCGATCAGCGGCATCGTCAGCACTGTGGTCAGCGGGATGGCGACCACGTTGGCCGCTGCGCCGTAGATGCCAGCGCGGTGGAAATGGAACAGACTGATCGGCATGAGCGAAAGCTCGATCACAACGCCGGTCATGAGCAGCATCGCCAGATGACGGCCGAACCGCGTCATGCGCCCTTCGTGGCTGTGTGAAAGAAACGCCTTCGCAGGCGTGGACGTACTGAACGCGACGATGGCAATGACTGAGGCAAAGCTCATCTGGAAGCTCGGCCCCAGCACGGCTTCGGGCCAGAGCAGCATGACGATCAGCGCCGCCGTCGCCAGCAGCCGCAGCGAGAGCGGATCGCGGCCCAGCGCCAGCGCCGCGAGCACCAGCAGCGAGCCCGCGACCGAGCGGACGGTCGGCACTTCGGCGCCGGTGAGCAGGGTGTAGAATAGCCCCACCCCCGCTCCGACCCCTGCGGCCAGCAAAGGCAGACGCACGCGCAGTGCGATGAACGGAAATAGAGCGAGCACCCTAATCGTCAGGAAATAGGCACCCGCAATCACAGCACTGACATGCAGGCCACTGATCGAAAGCAAGTGCGTCAGGCCCGCATCGCGCATCGCATCCTCGTCGCCCTGTGCGATGGCGCCGCGGTCGCCGCTGGCAAAGGCGGCGGCAATCGTGCCGGGAGAGCCGGAGAGCTGCCCGCGGACATGGTCGGCCAGTTCCTGCTGCCATTGCCGGAGTGACCAACCCTCGTTCGCCGGCCTGACGACCATCACGGGACCCACCACGTTCCCCGTGGCGGCGAGCCCCTGAAACCATGCCGCGCGGGCAAAATCGTAGGAGCCCGGCAGCATTGGCGGCGCCGGCGGCATGAGCCGGGCGCGCAGGCGGACCTCGGCGCCTTCGACAAGCCCGGGCTGGTCGTTCTCGTCCGGCAGGTTGAGCCGCAGCTGAAGCGGCTCGGCGTGGCCCTCGATTTCCGCGCGGATGAGCAGCCTCACCCGATCACGCGCACCTTCGACTTGCCGGTCGATAATCCGGCCCTGGATCATGGCGACTTCAGGCCGCGCAATGCCCGGCTCGCCCACCAGCTCGGACTTCACCCAGATCGTGGTGCAGCCTGCCGCGAGCATCAGCGCCATGCCGATCAGCGCGGCGCGCAAGTGTCCCATATCGCCCTCGGCGTCGATGAGCAGGCTGCCCATCGCCGCCGCACCGCACAATGCGAGGAAGCCCGCCCATTGCCACGGCCCCGGCAGCACCGCCCAGCAAGCGATTCCAATGCCGAAGCCCACCGCAAGCCACGGGCCGCGCTCGAAAGGGCGGGCAGCCAGGAACGCTTCCATGGTGCGGTGCATGCTGGACAAGGCGGCGAGTTTGTCCCAGAGGCGTGTCCGCAGCGTCGCGGGTTCGCCAAGAGGTTGGGCCAAAGTCGGCGGCATGGCCGGATTAGGAAGGATTGCGCCCATAATGGCAAGCGCCAGTGACACCGTTTCTGCAGGATCGGGCGCGGGGACTGCCGCTGTTCGCAAGGGTGTGGTGACGCGTTTCGCGCCTTCCCCCACCGGATACCTGCATATCGGCGGCGCGCGCACCGCGCTGTTCAACTGGCTGTTCGCCCGCCACCACGGCGGCACCTACCTGCTGCGTATCGAGGATACCGACCGCGCGCGGTCTACCGAGCCGGCCATCGAGGCCATTTTCGACGGGCTCAACTGGCTGGGCCTCGGCGGTGACGAGGAACCGGTGTTCCAGTTCGCGCGGTCTGACCGGCATGCGGAAATCGCGCACAAGCTGATGGAGGCCGGGCACGCCTATCGCTGCTATTTGACGCAGGAAGAACTCGCCGCACGCCGCGCCGCGGCGCAGGCCGAACGCCGCCCGTTCCGCATCGAAAGCGAATGGCGCGATGCCGATCCGTCGACATGGCCCGAAGGCCAGCCGTGGGTCGTGCGCATCAAGGCGCCGCGTGACGGCGCGACCACGATCGACGACCTCGTGCAAGGCCCGATCACCGTCCAGAACGTCGAGATCGACGACTACGTCATCCTGCGCTCGGACGGCACACCTACCTACATGCTTGCGGTTGTGGTCGACGATCACGACATGGGGGTGACCCACGTGATCCGCGGCGATGACCATATCAACAACGCCTTCCGCCAGCTGGTGGTGATCCGCGCGATGCAGGCGGTCGAAGGCTCGGGCTGGGAAGACCCGGCCTATGCCCATATCCCGCTGATCCACGGCGCGGACGGGGCGAAGCTTTCCAAGCGCCACGGTGCGCTTGGCGTCGATGCCTATCGCGACGAACTAGGGCTGCTGCCCGAAGCGGTGTTCAACTACCTGCTCCGGCTCGGCTGGGGCCACGGTGATGCCGAGATCATCAGCCGCGAGCAGGCGGTCGAGTGGTTCGAGATCGGCGATGTCGGCAAGGGCGCTGCACGCTTCGATCTCAAGAAACTGCAGAATTTCAACGGGCACTATATCCGCGAAGCCGATGACGCGCGGCTGGCGGGGCTTGTCGCGCAGCGGCTGGGCGGGCTGGACGAAGCTGGCCTTGCGCTGCTCACCACCGCTATGCCGGTGCTGAAAGTGCGCGCGGCGGACCTCATGGAACTGGCCGCCGGCGCGCGGTTCCTGTTTGCGCAGCGGCCACTGGAGCTCGACGAAAAGGCAGCGGGCCTGCTGACGGACGATGCGCGTGCACTGCTTGGCGCGATGGCTGAGTGGCTTGTCGCCGAGGAATGGACAGCCGCTGCGCTGGAAGCTTCCCTCAAGGCGATGGCGGAAGAACGCGGGCTCGGGCTGGGCAAGCTGGCGCAGCCGCTGCGCGCCGCGCTGACCGGCACGACTACCTCGCCGGGCATTTTCGACGTACTGGTACTTCTGGGACGAGACGAGTCGCTCGCCCGGGTCAAAGACCAGGCTGCGCAGACCACGTGATGTAACTTTCCGGGCCCCGGCCCGAACCCAACCAGGCCGGCACAGCGCCGCCGAAGTATGAGCAGAACAGGAGGGTAGATCGTGAGCGACAACCAGGCGACCCTGAGTGATGGCGACAAGACCGTCACGATGCCGATCAAGAGCGGCACGATCGGCCCCGACGTGGTCGATATCCGCAAACTCTATGCCGAAACCGGCAAGTTCACCTATGATCCGGGCTTTACCAGCACGGCAAGCTGCGACAGCGCGCTGACCTACATCGATGGTGATGAAGGCGTGCTGCTGCACCGCGGCTATCCGATCGGCCAGCTGGCCGAACACTCCAGCTTCATGGAAGTGAGCTACCTGCTGCTCAACGGCGAACTGCCTTCGGCGGACGAGCTGGCACAGTTCACCCGCACGATCACCCGCCATACGATGGTCCACGAGCAGCTCTCGGTGTTCTACCGCGGCTTCCGCCGTGACGCGCATCCGATGGCGATCATGTGCGGTGTCGTCGGCGCGCTCTCGGCGTTCTATCATGACTCGACCGACATCTCGGATCCGGAACAGCGCAAGATTTCGGCGCACCGCCTGATCGCCAAGATGCCGACGATCGCGGCGATGGCCTACAAGTATTCGGTCGGCCAGCCCTTCGTCTATCCGCGCAACGACCTCTCCTACACCGGCAACTTCCTGCGCATGACCTTCGCGGTCCCGGCGGAGGAATACGAGGTGAACCCGATCGTCGAGCGCGCGCTCGATCGCATTTTCATCCTCCACGCCGACCACGAGCAGAACGCCTCGACTTCGACGGTGCGTCTGGCGGGTTCGTCGGGCGCCAACCCGTTCGCCTGCATCGCGGCGGGCATCGCCTGTCTGTGGGGCCCGGCGCATGGCGGCGCGAATGAAGCCGCGCTCAACATGCTCAAGGAAATCGGCACGCCCGACCGCATCCCGCACTACATCGCGCGCGCCAAGGACAAGAACGATCCGTTCCGCCTGATGGGCTTCGGTCACCGCGTCTACAAGAACTACGACCCGCGCGCGACGGTGATGCAGCAGACGGTGCGCGAGGTGTTTGCCTCCTTGAAGGTCACCGACCCGCTGTTCGAGACGGCGCTGCAGCTGGAAGAGATCGCGCTGAACGATCCCTACTTCATCGAGAAGAAGCTGTTCCCGAACGTGGACTTCTATTCGGGCATCATCCTTTCGGCGATCGGCTTCCCGACCGCGATGTTCACCGCGCTCTTCGCGCTCGCCCGCACGGTCGGCTGGGTTGCGCAGTGGAACGAAATGATCAGCGATCCCGGCCAGAAGATCGGCCGTCCGCGCCAGCTCTACACCGGCCCGGCGCAGCGCGACTACGTGCCCGTAGACAAGCGCTGAGGCGCGAGCAGACAACCTGAGGAGAGTGACATGACCCTGATCCTGCGTATCCTGGGCGTGCTCGCTCTCCTCATGGGCCTGTTGTGGATGGGCCAGGGCGCCGGCCTGATCATGTGGCCGGCATCCAGCTTCATGCTGGAGCAGAAGATCTGGATTCTGTGGGGCGGCGTGCTGGCTCTGGTCGGCGCCGGGCTGCTGTTTCTGGCGCAGCGCCGAGGCTGAGCGTCAGGCCGCCCGGTCGGGCGGCAGGGTCAGTTCAAAGCGCGCGCCTTCGCCCGCAGCGCTGGTGACGACGAGATCCCCGCCCATCGCCCGCGCGAGGTGGCGCGAGATATAGAGGCCAAGGCCTGTCCCGCCATCACCGCTGCGGCCCAGCCGCTCGAACTTCTCGAACACGCGAACCGCTTGCTCGGCATCGAGGCCCTGGCCCTCGTCCTGCACTGCGATCCATGCACAGCGCGCGTCCTCGCCGGTCTCGAGCGTTACGCGCGTACCCTCCGGGCTGTAGCGGATCGCATTGGTGACGAGATTGAGCAGCACTTGCAATACGCGGCGGAATTCGCCGATTGCGGGTACGCACGCAGCGGCATCCGGCGTTACCAGCGTGATCCCGCGCTCCTGCGCGCGGACCGAAAGGATGCCGGCAGCGCGGCGGGCGCAATCGGCCAGATCGATGTGGTCGGGCGCCGGAGAGAAACCGGGAGCCTCGACCGCTTCGAGATCGGCAAGGTCCTCGATCAGGCTCATCAGGTGGCGTCCAGCATCGGCGATATCGCGCGCATAGCTGGCATATTCCTCTGCCAGCGGTCCGGCGAGGCGCGTGCGGATCGTCTCGGCATTGGCGATGATCCGCGTGATCGGCTGGCGCAGGGTGGGGGCGAGATCTCGGCCCAGCAGGCGGTTCCATCCGGGCTGCGCGTTCGCCGCATCCGCCTTTTCGTCGCTGGCTGCGGAGCTGGAGGGCAAAGTCTCGATCACATCGGGGATCGCAAGCAGCGAGAAACCGCCCTGCCCGCGCGGGATGATCCGAGCGCGCCAGCCACGCTTCGAGCCCTCGACCGTGAACGGCGCATCATCGAGCAAGCGCCAATGGAGCGGACCCTGCCGCGCCGTCATCAGATCGCTCACCCGGTCGATGGTCACGAAATCGGTCCAGAAGCGCCCCCGACCAGCCTCGAGCGCTGCGGCCAGTCCGGAGAGATCGGCCGCGCGGACATCGGCGACGATCACGCGTTGCTCCTCGTCCAGCAGGATCTCAGCTTCAGCGACATGATGCAGCAGCGCTTCGGGCACGGGCAAGTCGGTCGCGGTTTCCTCTCCGCGCTGCCAATGCGTGAGCTCGATTGCTGTGCCCTCGCCATGCGGCGTGACCGAAGCGAGCGCGGTGACGAAGTGCCCTTCATCAACCGAGAGGATCATGCGCGAGGCAGCCTGGCCGGTCCGGCGGACGCGGCGGACCAGCGCCAGCAGGGCCGGGACCGCGATCAGGCCGGGGATCGCGCTGCCGCAGCGCAGTTGCAGACCAGCGAGCGGTTCGTCAGCCGCGATGAGCCGGTCTCCGCCGTCGGTGCGGGCACGGATCAGGCCGCCGCCGGGCGTACTCGGCGCCGCGCCCCGTTCGCGCAGCGCGCTCATGCGCCGGCCTGCGCGAGCAGCGCGGCGGCCTTGGCGGGCGTGATGTCCGCAAAGCCCTGCGGCAAGTTGGCTTCGGGATGGAACGCCAGCGCCGCTTGTGTGACCGCGGCAGGTACCAGTCCGCAAGCCCGCAGCGCGAGCACAAAGCGCGGCAGCTGGCCTTCGACCGTCGCCATTATCGCCGCCTCGCGGCTGAGCCCGGAGCCGCGCGCGAGCGCGGTGAGAAACAGCGCGACTCCAGCCTTGTCCACCTCAAGCGCGGCGGCTGCCTTTTCCCCCATGGCATCGAGCACGCGGCCCATCTGCGCGAGGCGCGAACGTGTCTCGTCGATCCGCGCGCGGACGCCGCGTTCGGCAATGAGCGCATAAGCTTCGGCGGAGCCATCGAGGCCGACATGAGCGCGCAAGGTCACGAGCGCAATGTGCACGAGATCGCCCGGCAATTCACCCAGCGGCAGCTGCATGCGCCGCTGGCTCTGGCAGAAGCGCGCTTGAGCGGCGAGCAAGTTCATCGCGCCGGCAGACGCCTGCGCATCGGGATCGGCCATGCGCGACTGCAGGAGCGGCGGGAGCACCGGATCGACCCCGCGACTGCGCTCCAGTCTGACAGTCCATTGCCATTCGAGCGCGAGCGTGTGGAAATGCTCGAGGAAGGCCGGATTTTCCGCCAGGACATGGGCGAGTTCCTCCGCCGCCTCGTGCGCCCATCCCTCCGGTTCGGCATGGCCAGCCGCCTCGGCCAGCGCGATCACCAGCTGCCGCGCGACATCGACGAACATGCCGCGCACGCGCGCGACGATCTCGTCGCTGAAGAGGGAGTTGTTGTCGCTGCGCAGAAGATGGCGCAGGATCGGCACGACATGGGCCACCGCACCGCGCGCGGCAGCCACGTCGTCCGCCAGCGGCGAAGACATCGCGCTTGCCGGAGCGCCGGAAGATGCGGGGAAGGCCATCCTCACCAACTTAGGCCCGGGCTGGTTAATTCGGGGTTAGGCGGTTGGCCGTCATGCGGGCCGCCCTCCGCTCGGCAGGGTGCTGCCCGGCCCCTCGCCGCGCCCCGCAAGGAGCAGTCCGGCGACCATCAGCGTCACCACCAGCAGCCGCAGCACGAAATCGAATGGCAACAGAATGCTCGCCAGCGCCAGCATTGCCCCGACGACGAAGCGATCGTTGAGCCACCAGATCCAGGCTTCATCGGGCTGCAGGCGCTGGAGCAGGCGCAGCAGGAGGATCAGCACGACCGGTGGAAACCAGGCGATGCCCCAGGGAACCCCGACAACCGCAGGAATCTCGGTCCGCCACGCACAGAGTGTGATCAACAACCCGTCGAGCACCCAGTCGGCGAGCTGGTCGAGCGGCGCGCCGCTGGACGATCCGATCAGCGAATCCCGCTCGACCCGCGCGAGCAACCCGGCCACCTGCTGCACCATCCACGCCAGCGCCAGCATAGCAAAGCCCGGGCCGCACCAGCCGAACCACCCCGCGCCGGTGCCCAGCAGCGCGGTGATGACCGCGCCAAGCGCGATGACATAGGGCCGCGTCCCCGCATGGAGCAGCGCCGGTCCAAGCGAGCGCACCACTCCGGCGGCCAGCCACGATCCCGGCGAACGGACTTGTGCACTTGCCGTGTGCAGCCGCACCCAGCCCGGCTCTGCCCGATGCGCCTCGCCCTCGTCGCGGATCAGGCGCCAGCGGCCCTGATCGAGCAGCATTGCGGGCAATTCGCGCTGAACAATCCGCGCTTGCGAAGCGATCCGCAGCAGAGCCGAGCCCGGGTTCCAGTCCCCGGGCAGATCGCCCAGCGCTGCGATCAATTTGCCGGGCAGCAGCATCGCGCCCGCGCCGGCACTATTGATATCGATGCGCTCGAAACCGAGCGGCAGGCCGGTCTCGACAGGAAGCGTGAGCACCACCGGTCCATCACCGAGCAACCGGAGCGCGTCTTCCGGCATGGCAAGCAGGCCTTCGCCCAGTACCAGCAGTTCATCCTCGGCAGCGACCAGCGGTGCAAGCGCCCGCGCAGACGCGATCACGTGAAACCGCGCCCCGCCTGCCTCTGCCGCATGTTGGAGCATCACGAGATCATTGGTCAGCGTTTCCGCCAGGACCACCACCCGCGCGCAGCCAAGCGCCATGGCAAGGCCGAGTTGATGGCGCAGGATCGAGCGGCCACCAATCGGCAGCAGGCCGCGAAGGGCCTGTGGCTCGCCCTGAAAGGCGTCCATCAACGACAGCAATGCGACCCGCAAGGCGGCGACCTCCCTTTCCCCTATGCTAGGGCGGCAAGACCGCGATGCCAAGGGTGTGGCCCAAGTGCGGCGGCGAATCAGTCGGTTGGTTCTATGGAATCAAGCGCCGCCGCGATGTTTCGCAGCACAGCAGGCTCTCCTGGTGCGCCCTGCAGCGCTTCGTCGGCGAGCGCGATCAGTTCCTCGGCATGAAATGTCGCGGCGAGGCTTTTCAAGCGCAGCGCTGCCATTTCCCAGTTCCCGTCGCAGCGCGCGCGGCCCAGCAGATCAAGCTGCCGGCGCGCAGCTTCGACAAACGCGGCCCGCAGCTCGCGGAACAGCTCCGCATCGTCGCCGGTTGCCGCAGCCAGATGGGCATCGATCGCATCGCCAAGGTAAGCCATGGCCACAGGATTATCGTCATTCAGTTAACCCACGCTTTAAGCGGCGGTCACAAGTGTGTTAAAGCCTTAGACATGGCCGGGGGAAGAAAGATCATCGCCATCGAAGGCGGCACGGATGACGATGCTACGCAGGCGGCCGCCGTGCGGCTGGGCAAGCGCCTTGCCGGCGAAGCGCTGGTGGAAGACGCTGATGGCGGCGCGGCGTTGATGGCTGCGAGCGAAGACACGGCGGACGGCGGCTGGCCGGTCGCGCCGACCCCGGAAGACAGCATGGCAGTTTGGGACGACGACGAAGGCGAAGCGGTCAAGCTCGAACGCGAGTGGCTCGGTCTTGCCGTAAGCGGTGCGCTGATTGCAGCGTGGACCGGCGCTTTCATCACAGGCAATCTCGCCATGTTCCGACAGGCGCAGCCGCTGGGCGTGTGGACCGGACTGCTTTCCGCCTGGTCGACCCCGGTGCTGGTGGTGCTTGTGGCGCTGCTCCTTGTGCGGCGCGGCAGTCGGCGCGAGGCCGGGCGCTTTGGCGATGCCGCACAGCTGCTCCGCATCGAATCGCAGCAGCTTGAGCGGCGGCTCGCGGCGGTGAACACCGAACTCTCGCTCGCGCGCGATTTTCTGGCAGCGCAAGGCCGCGATCTCGAATCGCTGGGGCGCATCGCGGTGGAGCGGATCAGCGGCAACGCGGCGCAATTGCAGGCGCTGATCGCGGGCAACGGCGCGCAGGTCGAGCAGATCGCCACAGTTTCCGACCATGCGCTTGAAAACATGGAAAAACTGCGCGGCCAGCTGCCGGTGATCGCCAATTCCGCAAAGGACGTCACGAACACCATCGCCAACGCCGGGCGCACCGCCCATGCCCAGCTGGAAGACCTTGTTGCCGGGTTCCTGCGGCTGAACGAGTTCGGTCAGGCCAGCGAGCGGCAGGTCGACCTTGTGCGCGAACGCGTAGACGCCGCGCTGGCCGCCTTCGAGGAGAGTGCGGCACGCATCACCGCGCATAGCGAGGCTCGCCTTGCCGCGCTGGAGGAAGGTGCGCAGGCCCACCGCCAAAAGCTCGATGCCGAGGAAGTCGCTGCCCTCGCCGCCATCCGCGCTCGCGCCGAGACGCTGAACGAGGAACTCGCCAGCCAGCGCGAGGCGATCATTCGCAGCGAAGAGGATACGCTTGCGGCCCTGGGCGCGCGCTTTGCCGCGATGCGTGCGGAGAGCGGCGCGTTCAGCCGATCGCTGAGCAGCGCGGAAGACACCGCACTGCGCCAGTTTGCCGAACGTTCGGAGACCCAGCTGGTCGCGCTGCGCCATGCGGTGGAAACGATCGGCAGCGACCACGAGGCACTGATCTCCGCTTCGCGCGACCGGCTCGCCGCGTTCGAGGCCAATGCCGCCGAACTTGCCCGCCGCCTTGCCGAGGACGCGAGCCTGCTCGACGAACAGCTGGCCGCCCGCCGTGCCAATCTCGAGGTCGCTTCCGCCGAACAGCGCGCCGCGCTGACGCAGAGCCTTGCCGATCTGGACAGCGCGATCCGCGAACGTCGTGCTGCCATGGCTGCCGCCGGGGCCGAAGCCGCCGAGGCGCTGGCCCGCAAGCTTGCCGATCTCGACACCGCCGTCGAAGCGCAGCGCCAGCGCCAGCTGGAGGAAGCCCGAGCTCTCGGCCAGCAGTGCGATGCGATTGCCGCCAAGGTTGCGGCCTTCAGCGCGACGCTCAAGACATCGGGCGAGGCGGGCGACACGAGCGCGGCGACCATCGACCGCGCCCTCACCACGCTCACCCAGCACCTCGTGGACATGCGGGAAGCGCTGACCGGCACGGACGGGCAGATCGGCGCCCTGACCGATTCGGCCGTGCGTCTGCTGGAGCTCATTCAGGCAGGCGGCAACCATGCCGGAACCGTGCTGCCCGCCGCGCTGGGCAGCGCCGAAGCCGGCCTCGCCGCGTTCGAAGACCGGGTCGGGCAGATGCACGCCGCACTCGGTGAAGCAGGCGAATCGAGCCACGCGCTGGCGCAGGACGTGGAAAGCACGCGTAGCGGCCTCAAGGCAGCCATGGCCGATACCGCGCGCATGCAGAAGACGCTTACTGCCCAGGCCACCGAACAGGAAGCAAGGCTCGGCGAACTGCGCGCCCTCCTCGCCGCCGCGCGCGAGGACAGCGACGCCCTCTCACGCGATATCGAAGGCCAGCTTTCGGGCGCCATTGTCCGCGTGTTACAAGGCCGCGGCGCCGAACTCGTCGCCCGGCTCGAGGAAGCGATCGACAGCGCTGCCGCCGCCAGCCGCGAGACCGCGATCCAGATGCGCGACCAACTTGCGAAGGTGGACGAACTTGCCGGCAACCTCGAAAACCGTGTCGCCCGCGCCCGCGAGCGAGCGGAGGAGCAAGTCGACAACGACTTTGCGCGTCGCACCGCGCTGATCACCGAAAGCCTGAATTCCGCGGCCATCGACATCGCCAAGGTGCTCTCGGCGGACGTTTCCGAAACCGCCTGGGCTTCGTACTTGCGCGGTGACCGCGGCATCTTCACCCGCCGCGCGGTCAGCCTGCTCGAAACCGGCGAAGCCCGCGCGGTGCAGCAGCACTACGAGAGCGACGGCGAATTCCGCGGCCACGTGAACCGCTATATTCACGATTTCGAAGCGATGCTGCGCCAGCTGCTCTCGACGCGAGACGGTCACGCACTGGGCGTGACGCTGCTGTCGTCCGACATGGGCAAGCTCTACGTCGCCCTCGCGCAAGGGATCGAGCGGCTGCGGACGTGAGCCCTGCCCCGCAGGCATCGTCCCGGTCCGTCGTCGGAAGGTTGCTCGCAGTCGCTGCCACTGTCATGCAGGCCTCGGCCGTCTGTGCTGCGCCAGACGAGGCGCCTGCCGCCCGTAGCCAAATGATCCCTCCCGCACCGGATACGCGTCCTCTCGACGAGCGGTCCTTCTGGGCCTTGGTCGATCAATCCGCCAAGTTTGCAGGCAAACCGGATCTGCAGCTCCAATCGCTGCACACCAGCCTGAGCCGGCTTCCGCCAGACCGGATCGTCGAGTTTGAAAGAGTCTTCGATCAGGTCATGCGCCGTTCCTACGCGTGGGACCTGTGGGGTGCTGCCGATCTCGCCAATGGCGGCGCTTCCGATGATGGCTTCGAATACTTTCGCTGCTGGTTGATTGCGCGGGGTTACCAGACGTTCGAGAGGGTATTGGCCGATCCTGACGCACTCGCGGATGTGCTCGCCCGAGGTTCCCCGGACATTCTCGAGTTCGAGGACTTCGCCTATGTTGCCCGCAAGACGTGGGCGGCGAAGACGGGCCGCGATTGGAACGAAATGCCGTTCGCGGCCAACATGATGTATGCCGAAAGCCCCAAGGGCGTAAGGTTCAGCGATGATCCGGCAGAGCTGGCCAAGCGGTACCCGAAGCTCTGGGCAAGGTTCGGACAGTGAACTTGCGTATGGCGCCCTAAAGCCGCTTCCACATCAGCGCTTCGTCGGTATAGACATTGCCGCGCCGCACGGATTCCGGCTCGATCGCGTAGAGCACGTAGCCGTGGCGTTCATAGAGTGCTTTCGCCCGCGCATTGTCGGCCATCAGGGTCAGCTGGAGCTGGCGCAGGCCTAGGCTGCGGGCTGCCTCCTCCAGCGTATTGAGAATGCGCGAGGCAGCGCCGGTGCCGCGTGCGGCGGGCACGGCGTACATGCCCCAGACGAGGCCTTTGTGATCGAGCTTCACGCCGGCAAGACGGCTGAGCCCGCCTACGGCGAGCCACGCGCCGTTCTGCACCACGGCATAGACATGGTCGCGCGCCAGACGCTCCCGCCACCAAGGCGCGCCGAGGGCGGCATCGTCTGCACTCGCGCCGCGAAAGCTCATGTGATCGCCGTCCAGCGCTTCGCGGCGCAAAACGAGGAAGCGCTCGGTATCGTCGGGGCCCAGTCTGATGATGTCCATGGCCCGCGCGTAGACAGCGCTCGCGGCGCAATTGTGGCAACTTCCGTCAGTGGAAATCGCGCGACTTGGGGATCACCCGCACGTTGCGTGGATGGCTGCGCGCGGGCGGCCCCATCCGGCCGACGACAGGTCGGTTGACCTCGTCGGCACGTGCCATCGCAGGCTGGAGCGCATCGTCTGACAGACGCGCGAGGCCTTCGCTGGCGTCGGTCAGGTGCTGGGCGATCACGTGGATAACCTCGTCATCGTATTCCACGCGGCCCCGCACTTCCATCAGCCGCGCCCCCATCACCACGCTGCGCTGCTTTTCCTTGAGATCGGGCCAGATCACGAGGTTGATCACCCCGGTCTCGTCCTCCAGCGTGATGAAGCACACGCCCTTGGCGCTGCCCGGCTGCTGGCGCACCAGCACGACGCCGGCCACGCGCACCATCGAGCGCACCTTGCGCATCCGCAGGTCTGCCGCGCGCACGAAGCCGCGTTCGGCGAGCTCGGCGCGCAGGAAGGCCATCGGGTGCGCCTTCAGCGAGAGCCGCAGCGTCTGGTAGTCGGCAACGACTTCCTCGGAGAGCGGCATCATGGGCAGACGGGTTCGCACGCGTTCCTCGCCCTGATCGCGCGCATCGGCGGCGGCGAACAGCGGCAGCGGCGGTGCGGCGACCAGGCTGCGCGCATCCCACAGCGCCTGCCGCCGCGAGAGGCCGAGCGAGCCCAGCGCATCGGCCGCCGCGAGCCGCTCGATCATCGCGGGCGAAAGCCCCGCGCGCGCCTTGAGCGCTCCGGCATCGGCAAATCTCCCGCCCGCCTCGCGCGCCGAAACGAGCGCGGCGGCGACATGTTCAGGGAGGCCATCGATCTGGCGCAGGCCAAGCCGGAGCGCCGCGCCGTCCTCCTCCAGCGTGCAGTCCCACATCGAATGGTTCACATCGGCCGGGAGCACGATGACGCCATGCTCCACTGCATCGCGCACGATCTGCGCCGGCGCGTAGAAGCCCATCGGCTGCGAATTGAGCAGGCCGCAGGCGAATGCTGCCGGGTAGTGGCACTTGATCCATGACGAGACGTAGACGAGATGGGCGAAGCTGGCGGCATGGCTTTCGGGAAAGCCGTATTCACCGAAGCCCCGGATCTGGTTGAAGCAGCGCTGCGCGAAGTCGCGGTCATAGCCGCGCGCGGTCATGCGCTCTACCATCATGTCCTGCAGTTCCTCGACCATCCCGCGCCGCCGGAAGGTCGCCATGGCCTTGCGCAAGCGGTTGGCCTCGGCGCCCGAAAACTTCGCCGCATCGAGCGCGATCTTCATCGCCTGTTCCTGGAAGATCGGCACGCCCAAGGTGCGCCCGAGGATCGAGGTCAGTTCGTCCGGCGGGCCAAACGCGGGGCCGGGCGCGGGAATGCTGACCGCCTCCTCCCCCCGCCGCCGCCGGAGGTAGGGGTGGACCATGTCGCCCTGGATCGGTCCGGGGCGCACGATGGCGACCTGGATCACGAGATCGTAGAACTCGCGCGGGCGCAGGCGCGGCAGCATGTTCATCTGCGCGCGGCTTTCCACCTGGAACACCCCCAGCGAATCGCCCTTGCACAGCATGGCGTAGACCGCCGGATCCTCGCGCGGGACCGTGGCAAGCGTGAGGGTGCGGCCATGATGCTCGCCCAGCAGATCGAGGCATTTCCTGATGCAGGTGAGCATCCCGAGCGCCAGCACATCGACCTTGAGGATGCCGAGCGCGTCGATATCGTCCTTGTCCCACTCGATGAAGCTGCGGTCCGCCATGGCGCCATTGCCGATCGGCACCGTCTCGGTCAGCGGGCCCTGCGTGAGGATGAAGCCGCCGACATGCTGCGAGAGATGGCGCGGCATGCCAATCATCTGCTCGGTTAATTTGAGAACCCGCTTGAGGTGTGGATCGGACAGATCGAGCCCAGCCTGCGCGACATTCTTCTCCGCCACCTCGCTGCCCCACCCGCCCCACACGGTGCGCGCGAGCGCAGCGGTGACGTCTTCGGTGAGGCCCATCGCCTTGCCCACCTCGCGGATCGCCATGCGCGGGCGGTAATGGATCACAGTCGCGCAGAGCCCGGCGCGCTGGCGGCCATAGCGGCGGTAGATGTACTGGATCACTTCCTCGCGCCGCTCGTGCTCGAAATCGACGTCGATATCGGGCGGTTCCTTGCGCTCTTCCGAGATGAAACGATCGAACAGCAGGGCGTGGCGCGCCGGGTCCACCGCCGTGATGCCGAGGCAGTAGCAGACCGCCGAATTGGCCGCCGAGCCGCGCCCCTGGCACAGGATCGGTGGATCCTGATTGCGCGCAAAATCAACGATATCCTTGATGGTCAGAAAGTAGGTTGCGAGGTTCAGCTTGCCGATCAGCGCCAGTTCGCGTTGCAGCGTGGTGCGCACGCTTTCGGGTACGCCGGAGGGGTAGCGGCCATCTGCCCCCACCCAGGTCCGCTCCTCCAGCCATTCCTGCGGGGTGCGGCCTTCGGGGCAGATTTCCTCGGGATATTCATAGCGCAGTTCGTCGAGGCTGAAGGTGCAGGCGTCGGCGAGGTCGCGGGCAGCCGTGATGGCGCGAGGCCAGCGCTCGAACAGGCGGAGCATCTCGTCGGGCGACTTCAGGTGCCGCTCGGCATTGGGATGCAACAGGTGCCCCGCGCGCGCGACGTTGGTCTTGTGCCGGATCGCGGTCATGACGTCCTGCAGGGGGCGGCGCGCGGCCTCATGGTAATGTACGTCGTTGGTCGCGAGCAGGTTGAGGCCATGCTCGCGGGCCATGGCATCGAGCGCGTTGATCCGGGCGATGTCGTCCCCGCTGTAGAGGTAGCTCGCGGCCATGTGGCGCAGGCTCGGCAGGCTGTGGACAAGTCTGGGCACAAGCGCAGGAAAAGGCAGGGAAAGCCTGTGCGAACTTCCCCCCTCCCGCTTGCGGGAGGGGTCGGGGG